>JABDJM010000410.1 GCA_013002475.1 Saprospiraceae bacterium
TCTACACCTCGCTCGTAGGTGAACACTATTAGCTTTCCACCCTTTTCCTCCACAAAGTTTACGTTTATCCCCTCTTCGCGAAATTCAGCAGAGTAACGAATGGCCTGGCCATTTTCAACAACCTGTATATCATCAATGTCCTCTACGAAACTGACAAAGTGAGGAGATCCGGTATTTAATACAAAATGGCCATCTCTTGAAAGGATCTGGTCGACTTCTCCCATTTTCAATTCTACATCATTCCCTGAAATCTTTGCTTCATGTTCACCATCGGGAGCCAGAAACCTGGTTTGATCCCCAATTATGCCAAGGGATTTTGCAAAAGCGACTATGCATCTTCCTCCGTTTCCACACATGCTGCTTGGCAAACCATCAGCATTGAAATACTTCATTTCAAAGTCAAATTCATCATGGGGTTCGAGAAGTATGAGTCCATCCGCCCCAATACCAAAGTTCCGGTCGCAAATCCCCCGGATCAGCGCCTGCTCACCTTCGGTGATATGTTTTTTGGAAAATTGATCAATAAGGACAAAATCATTTCCTGTACCGTGGTATTTCGCAAAGGGTATCTTCATTTATTCATTATTTGAATCTGAGTCAAAAACCCTGTCTACAGGGTGTTCCTGTTTCTCAAAACCTGCCTCAGTTCCGGATTGCTTATGTTGACAGTACATCATAGCCACCATAAACACTATAAGTACGGCCCCTAAGACCGTAAATTTCTTGCCCCAGATATTGCCAATATACTCGCCATCAAAGGGTTCATCCCGGTCTGGTTTGCCGGCATGTTGTTTGCTCATATAAAAACAGCTTTATGTCGTCGAAAGAATGTAATTACAAATTTTTTTTGGCGTTATAATTACCTCGCAAAACTAATAATTCCCTTATTTGTTAAAGAAAATACCTTTGATTGCGATTTTAACGGGAGCGCAGTATCTTAAATAGAATTTTCTCTCCTATAGCAAGAAGTGGGTTGAATCACCAAAATGGAAAAAAGATGAAGAATTACGGAGTAATATTGGGATCATCGCTGGTCTCAGCAGTCTTGGCTGTTATCTTATATGCCCAATTCGTTCAACCTCAGCAGGTAATCGTCAGGGAAAGTGTCAAGCCCCTGTATGCGAGTCTGAAGAATTCTCCTCTTCTGGAAAAAAATACCCGGCCTTATACGGCCTCAACCCCAACCAGTTTTTCAAATGCTGCGGAATCCGTTACACCAGCAGTTGTTAATATACGTGCTTCGGCTTCCGGGGAATATGATATCTGGGGTGGCTACGGAGCATCCACGGGTAGTGGAGTCATTATCAGCCCAGACGGATTGATTGTTACTAATAACCATGTGATTGAGGATAGCCAGGAGCTGATTGTTACGCTTAGCGATAAAAGAAAATATTCTGCTAAAGTGCTCGGAAAAGATGACAATACGGATCTCGCCCTTTTGAAGGTTGATGCCACTGAATTACCCTTTTTACGTTTTGGTAACTCAGATGCGGTCCGCGTAGGAGAATGGGTTATGGCCGTTGGAAATCCATTCAATCTTGAATCAACAGTAACTGCCGGAATCGTTAGTGCGAAAGGCCGAAGCATAGACATCCTTGAAGGAGAATACAAGATCGAATCCTTTATCCAAACTGATGCTGCTGTCAACCCGGGCAACTCCGGCGGTGCACTAGTAAATACAAAAGGTGAATTGATCGGAATTAACACAGCTATAATTACAAGATCTGGCCGTTACGAAGGCTACTCTTTTGCCATTCCGATGAATCTTGCGGAAAAGATCATCCGGGACCTTTCAGATTTCGGTGTAGTGCAGAGAGGAATACTTGGAATCGGAATTGGTGACCTGACTGACGAAAAAGCAAAAGAAGTTGGTTTGAGTTCAGTGGAGGGAGTTTTGATCACCAGGGTTACTCCAAAATCCGGGGCCTCTGATGCAGGGTTAAAAAGAGGAGATGTTATAATCGCAGTAAATAATAATAAGACTTCTACGGTCCCTGAGCTACAGGAACAAATTGCCTTATTCAGACCGGGCAATCTGGTAGATGTACGATACTACCGAAACGGGAAATTTCTCGAAGCACAGGTTGTTCTGAAAAACAAATCTAATACGACCGACCTTGTGGGAGCAGGAGTGGATAAGTCACTTCTTCAGGAGGTTGGATTCGAACTTCGTGACCTCAATAGTTTTGAAAAGCAACGCCTCCAGATCAATGGAGTCAAGGTGATCAGTGTATATCGGGGTTCCACAATAGAAAAGACCAATATGGATCCTGATTTTGTGATCACAAAGATCAACGATGTGGTTGTGGATTCTGTTCAGGATGTGGTTAGGGTCCTTAAATCATCTGGAGACGGAAAGGTCCTTTTAGAGGGTATTTACGAGGAGTACCAGGGAGAATACTATTATGATTTCATTCTTGAGGAGAAATAAAGAATAATCACTTTTAGTGGAAAGACCCATGCAGGCATGCCCTGCATGGGTCTTTTTCGTAATTTTCGGCCCGCTGATCTAAGCACCATGAAGTTGAAAGAACTCGAACAAAATAAAAATGAAGACGCGATGCGTCTGGCCATTTCCAAGCTCAACCATAAACTTGAGAAGATATCCCTGGGTGGAGGTCCCAAGCGAATTGAAAAGCATCATAGCAAGGGCAAGCTCACTGCTAGAGAAAGGGTCGCCAAACTCGTTGATGAGGATTCCGGTTTTTTCGAAATAGGCAGCCTGGCTGGCTATGAGATGTATGAGGAATATGGAGGTTGTCCGGCAGGAGGTGTAGTTGTTGGTATCGGGAAAGTAAGTGGCAGAACCTGCATTATTGTAGCGAACGATGCCACCGTCAAAGCCGGGGCCTGGTTTCCCATCACAGGAAAGAAAAATTTGAGAGCCCAGGAAATAGCGATGGAAAATCGGCTTCCTATTATCTACCTGGTGGATTCCGCTGGCGTTTTTCTTCCTATGCAGGATGAGATCTTTCCGGACAAAGAGCATTTTGGCAGGATCTTTCGAAATAATGCCCGCCTTTCCAGCATGGGCATCCCACAGATAGCTGCCATCATGGGAAGCTGCGTTGCTGGTGGCGCCTACCTGCCCATTATGTCAGATGAGGCTCTCATTGTTGAAGGAACGGGAAGTATTTTCCTGGCTGGTCCCTACCTAGTGAAGGCCGCTATTGGTGAGCAAGTCGATAAAGAAACTTTAGGTGGTGCCACTACACAAAGTGAAATTTCCGGGGTTACAGATTACAAAATGCCAGACGACCAAACCTGCCTGGAAACTGTCAGGGACCTGGTTGGCAAAATGGGTCATTTTGAGACTGCTGGTTTTGACAGGATCGATCCGGTACAACCAGAATATCCTGCAAAGAAGATCTACGAATTATTTCCTGAGCTAAGAACGAAGCCCTACAATACCAGGGAGGTTTTGAAATGCCTGGTGGATGAAGGATCTGTTACTGAATACAAGGAAGGCTATGGAAAAACCATCCTATGCGCCTATGCCCGAATTGATGGTTGGTCAGTTGGGATCGTGGCAAACAACCGGGAGGTTGTGAAGACCAAGACCGGGGAGATGCAGTTTGGCGGAGTTATTTATTCTGACTCTGCAGATAAGGCGACACGTTTCATCATGAATTGTAATCAAAAAAAGATACCTCTTGTTTTTCTACATGACGTAACCGGATTCATGGTTGGCACCCGAAGTGAACATGGGGGGATAATTAAGGATGGTGCCAAAATGGTTAATGCAGTTTCCAATAGTACGGTGCCAAAGTTTTCGGTGGTGATGGGCAACTCTTACGGTGCAGGTAACTATGCCATGTGTGGTAAGGCTTATGACCCCCGTTTGATCGTTGCCTGGCCGACAGCACGAATTGCCGTGATGGGAGGGGCTCAGGCAGCCAAGGTCCTCACCCAGATCCAGGTAGCCTCTCTTAAAAGAAAAGGAGAAGAACCCGACGACAAAAAAGAAAAAGAACTATTTGAAAAAATCAAAAATAGATACGATAGGCAAACCAGCCCTTACTATGCGGCGGCCCGCCTTTGGGTAGATGAGATTATCGATCCGGCTGACACCAGAGAAGTCATTAGCCTGGGAATTAAGGCAGCCAATAATGCACCCGTTGAAAAATTCAATCCAGGGGTGATCCAAACCTAAGCCGGAAAATCATGTTCGAAAAGTTAAAAGCAAAGTGGGGAGTTGGTCCGCTTCAATTGACATTGATCCTGATTACTTTTGCTATCGGGGGAAGTCTTTCCGGATACCTGGCCAAAATCGTCATAGGGCTATTGGATTGGGAAAAGTCTTTTTTATGGTGGGTAGTCTATATACTGGTAGTAACTTGCCTTTGGCCGCTCTGTGTTATTAGTGTAAGTGTCATTTTTGGTCAATATCCCTTCTTCAAAAAATACCTTCAAAAAATGGGAAGGCGCTTTCGAATCATTAAGAATTAAGCATTGAATTACATCGCAAAAACATTTCAGGGCCTTGAAGAGATTTTGGCCAAGGAGCTTACGGATCTTGGTGCACAGAATGTACAGGCTGGCAACAGGGTTGTTTTCTTCGAAGGAGATCAAAAAGTTCTCTACAGGAGTAATCTGGAGTGTTACACGGCTCTAAGAATCCTACAGCCAATTCGGGAATTTTCAGCAACCACTGAAGAGCAGCTGTATGAGGGGATCGGAGAGGTCCGATGGTCCGACCATTTCCGTGAAGACCAAACCTTTGCCATTGACAGTGTATGCTACTCTGATTATTTCCAACATTCCAGATATGTTACTCAGAAGTCCAAAGATGCCATCGTGGACCAGTTCCGCGAGGATTTTGGTATACGTCCGGATGTGGATGTAAAAAATCCCTGGGTTAGAGTCCATGTTCATATTCAGGGTACGCAGGTCTCTGTGAGTCTGGAAACTTCGGGTGAGTCCTTACACAGACGGGGTTACCGACTAAAAGGAAGAATGGCTCCGATCAATGAAGTTCTTGCCGCAGGCATGGTACTGCTTTCAAATTGGGATGGAAACACTCCCCTGGTGGATCTTACTTGCGGATCGGGAACCATTTGCATTGAGGCTGCCAAAATAGCACAGGGAATTCCTTCACTTTCGAAGACAAGGACTTTCGGGTTTCAGCGTTTCACTGATTTTGATGCAGATCTGTGGGATGAAATTAGAACTGCTGCCCACAAGCCAAAATCAGATTGCCCATCCATCATCGGTTGTGATATTGATCCGCAAACTATTGATGCAGCGAAAAGGAATGCCAGAAACGCACAACTTCCGAACAATGTCAAATTTGTAAAAAGGCGCTTTCAGGACTTCGTGCCTACCGAAGGGCCGGGCGTGATCATTTGCAATCCTCCCTATGATGAGCGTCTGCAGCATCAGGATATCTTCGAGCTATACAAGGAACTAGGTGACTGCTTCAAAAAGAATTTCCAGGGCTGGACTGCCTGGGTTATTTCAAGCAATATCAAGGCACTAAAACGAGTAGGCCTAAAAGCTTCCAGGCGAATCCCACTCTTTAATGGTCCCCTGGAGTGTAGATTGTATAAATTTGAAATGTATGCTGGCAGCCGGAGGACAAAACATCAAGAGGATAAAACCATATCTTGAGAGCTCATGAAAAATTGTTTTGCCCTACTTATACTTTTGTTCCTGGCACTTCCTTTAGCAGGTCAGCAAAAATCTTTGGTAAAGCAAAGCGGACTAACTGCAGTGGCTCCTCCTCTGAGAAGCTTTTTCCAGACTACCGGATTGAACAATTCGATTTTCAATGACTCCTTTCAAAGATTTCAGCGACCTGAAATTGGGATCTTCTGCAAGTTTGATAAGACCCTTGATTCCCAGTTACCACTAAACCTTCGATTCCGCCTAGGGGAATATCATTACACCCGTCGTTTGGAGTACGGGGGTCAGCTTAAATGAAACAAGTCTTTGACCCCTAGATTTCTGATGACATTGAATCCTTCCGCGTAATCAAACCCAGCCTGTCTTCCATACACCGCACACCGCTGTTTTTGATAATCAAGAAATCCTTTCGATGAAATTGGGGTTTGGGGACCGGTCATCCCTTCGGAAAAAAATTGCGATTCGAAAGTTTGGATCAGTTCGATCTTTTTATCCATATACTCGCTGATTTCAACCACAAAGTCAGCATCCAAATGATAGTCCTGGATATAATGGTACATAGCCTTAGGCCGCCAGTGTTCCTGAGCCTTTCCGTTCTCATCTGAGGTTTCAATTTTTCTTAGCCCAGAGAGGTAACAAGCCTCCTTGGTTAAATTGGCCGCCCTGGCATGGTCAGGGTGGCGATCCTGGACAGCGTTCATGAGTATGATCTCCGGCCTAAATTTTCTAACCACCCTTATGATGGTTCTGAGATTTTCATCATTATGGGTGAAGAAGCCATCTGCAAATCCTGCGTTGACCCGGGCTACAGCTCCCATTAGTTGCCGCGCCTTTTCAGCTTCGGCTATCCTGATCTCCGGAGTGCCACGGGATCCTAGTTCCCGTCGGGTAAGATCAAGCAGGGCAACTTGTTTTCCCATATCGATATGTCTGAGCAGGGTTCCCGAACAGGATAACTCAATATCATCGGGATGTACGCCTATAGCTAGAATGTCCACTTTCATAACCCGAAATTATGATAAAAATCAATGCAAAAACTATGTTTTGATTCTTTTGAAGTCAGTCTATGTACCTAGCTTAGTGGAAACCTTTTAAACCAGTAATATGAAAAAGATCTTTACCCTTATTGCCATGATTAGCATGGCTTTCCCAATTTTATCACAACAAATCGGCCCTTACAATCTTACTGTATTCCAGGAAACTTACGTTCCTCTGGACAATGGAATGTTGGTTGAATCAGATTATGATCCTGGCCTAGTATGGGATGACCCTGTCTACCCAATCCAATTTCCATTTACATTCAGTCTGTTCGAATTCCCCATTGATACTCTTTTGGGTGTTGGCGGAGAGGGGGTACTCTCTAGCGTTTCCGCTTACGATTATTATGAGGTTGGCGCAGCAATAATTCCTCTTTCAAATGATTTTATTGATAGGGCATATGATGATGATCCTTATGCTATGGGCGTTTCTCCCATTCGTTATCAGGTCGATGGAACTGAAGGAAGCCGAATATTCAAGTTAGAAACCTCTAACGCTGGCTTTTATGATGAATACAGTGAACTTGACTCCTTACCTAGTTTTGTGAATTTTCAGATTTGGATGTTCGAGCAGGATGGTTCCTTTGAATTAAGGTACGGGGAATCCGAAATAGTTAACCCCGAAATTGTTTACGATTTTGTTCCTGGTCCTTTGATGGCGATTGTGGATTCCATTGGTGATTATGACCAAGAATCCCAGAAAGCCTATTTCCTAACCGGCGACCCATCAGATCCTGAAATCAATTTGATAGTGGGGGAAATCACACTTAACGATTCTACTCTCATTTTGAATGAAATGCCTGCAAATGGAATGGTTTACCGGTTTTACACTCCTGATGCCTCGGTTTCAAATAAGGACTTGCCCCAACTCAATATGAGTTTGGTGGGGAATCCGGTAGAAGATATAATCCAACTAAGAGTTGATGATCCTGCATTGCATTTCAAAAAAGCTGAGCTGTTAATTTCCAACTCACTTGGACAAATCATTGAAAAAGAAAATGTAGTTCTGAATCCCAGATTTTATCTGGAATGGGATAGCCAGGTACCTGGGGCATACTTTTTAACAGTGAGGATGAAAGAAGGGATGAAAACGCTGAAGTTTATAGCCAGATAAATTAAAAAGCCCTCGACCTGTCGGGGGCTTTTTAATTTAATAGTCTTTTAACTGCCCGGTTGATCTTGTTCCCGTTGGGTCTGGTAGTTGATAAAAAGTAATCTACGACTTCACCCTGTTTGTTGATCAGATATTTATGGAAGTTCCATTTGGCCTTTGAATTGACCTTGCCGTTCTGGTCTTTGCTTTGCAGAAATTGATATAAGGGATCAGCATTTTCTCCGGTCACCTTGATTTTTTTGAAGATCGGATAGGTACTCGCATAATTAAGCTGGCAAAACTCCTGAATAGCTGCCCCTTCCAGGGGCTCCTGGCTTCCAAAATCATTGCTTGGAAAGGCCAAAATTGAAAATCCCTGATCCTTGTATTTTTCATGGATCTCTTCCATGCCCTTGAGTTGCGGAGTGAATCCGCAACGGCTGGCGGTATTAATGATCAATAATACTTTGCCAGAATAATCTTCCAAAGAAACAGTGTTTCCCTGAACATCCTGAACTTCAAACTGATAAATGCTTTTTCCCATGGTTATTAAACAGGGCTTAATGAAAATCGTTCAGCTACCAGCGGATCAGGGCTGATCCCCAGGTAAATCCAGAACCAAACGCAGCAAGACAAACAAGGTCGCCGTCCTTAACAGCCCCCTGCTCCCAGGCTTCGCAAAGCGCAATGGGTATTGAGGCCGCTGTGGTATTCCCAAATTTTTGGATGTTATTCCAAACCTGATCATCTCGAAGTTTCATTCTGCGTTGCACAAATTGAGAGATCCTGAGATTTGCCTGATGAGGAACCAACATGTCGATATCCTCTGGTTGGAGACCATTCGTCTGAAGAGCTTCCATGATCACTTCCGGGAATTTCTGTACAGCCATTTTGAAGACAGCCTGTCCTTCCATATTTGGAAAAAGGTCTTCATCATCCCACATTTTTTGTGTTAAGAAAGCTCCCCCAAACTCAACATCAGGATAACCAAATCTTTCTTTGTCCTCCCATTTACCTGCATGACTTCCAGGGTTTATGTAAGCCAATTTCTCAGCATAGGTACCATCTGCATGCAGATGCGTAGACAAAATTCCTTTTCCTTCTTCCTCTGTTGGTTGAACAACCACCGCTCCTGCTCCATCACCGAAAATTACGGTCACATTACGTCCTCTGGTTGAGAAATCCAATCCCATGGAATGAAATTCAGATCCAACCAGAAGCACATTTTTGTACATCCCTGATTTCACAAATTGGTCGGCAATTGATAGACCATAGACAAAACCAGAACATTGATTCCGGATGTCCAGGGCTCCAACACCCAGCATTCCCATTTCTCGTTGAAGGAGGACACCACAACCTGGGAAATAATAATCGGGCGATAAGGTGGCAAAAATGATAAAGTCAATATCCTCATTGGTTATACCCGCGCGTTCGATAGCGATCTTAGCTGCCTCAACACCCATAGTCGTCGTTGACTCTTCATGCTTTTTAGCATACCGTCGTTCGACTATCCCCGTTCGTTCCTGTATCCATTCATCACTGGTATCCATCACCCTGGCCAAATCGTTATTGGTCACTTTATTTTCAGGAACATAGTAGCCGATGCCGGCTATTTTCGCATTAGGCATAGTCTCTAATTTTGGTGCCTAAAAGTAATAGAAAATACGCTTATGTTTAGGTAGTCTATGGCGATAAGCAGTGAAAATCAAATTAGCCGTCCGGGGCTTGGTGTCAAGTGGATCTATGCCATTGGGCAGTTTGGCTGGTCATTGACCAGCTTCGGTGTTCTTAATCTTTTGAACCTCTTTTATTTCCCTCCCGGGGATGGATCGGAGGCGCTGTTTCCTGGGTTCATATACACCGGAGCTATCCTGGGTGTTCTTACTACACTTGGACTGATCAATTTTGGAGGTCGGATATTTGATGGCATAACGGATCCCTTGATAGCCAATTGGTCAGATAAATTTCAGCACCGCAAGGGAAAGCGGACTTTCTTCATGGGACTAGCAGTACTGCCCTTTGTCGTTTAGTCTGTCCTTGTATTCTTTCCAATCAGTGAAGACAGTCAAAATCTTAACACTCTTTGGCTCTTTGTGACCCTCTTCCTTTTTTATCTAGCTATGACTGCTTATGTGGTTCCCTATACAGCGTTGATCTCTGAACTTGGCCACCATGAAGATGACAGACTCAGTATCAGTACGATCATTTCGATTACCTGGGCCTTGGGATTTTTAGTCGGGAATACCGTCCATGCACTTTTTGAAACACTTAGAGAAAGCTGGGGCGCTGTTTCAGCGTTTCAAATGATCCTTGCTGGCTTTTCCTTAATTGGATGTATAGCCATGTTGGTTCCTGTATTCTTTCTAAAAGAAAAAAAGTATGCTCTTCAGCTCAGGACCGAAGGGAGTGTATGGAGTTCTGTATCGAAAGTATTTGGACAAAGAAACTTCCGGATCTTCGCCGGCTCCGATCTTTTTTATTGGTTATCACTAACCTTTATTCAATCGGGTGTAGCCTACTTTGTTTCCATCCTGATGGGAAGACCAATAGGAGATGCGACCTTATTTATGATGATAGGTTTTCTCACCTCGTTCCTATTTTATTTGCCCATTATGAGGTTAGTAAAATCTCTAGGGAAAAAACCGTTAATGATCACAGCCTTTCTGGTCTTTGGGGTCATCTTCCTGGTCACTTCCCAGTATTCCAGTCTGGGAGATAGTAATGTGTTGTTTTTTGGTTTGGCTATTGCCAGTGCCTTCCCTTTAGCTGTCTTTGGTATTTTACCCAATGCAATCATTGCAGACATAGTGTACCAATCGGGAGAATCAGGAGTTTCTCATTCGGGAATGTTCTATGCAGCTCGAAATTTTACAATGAAATTGGGAATAGCTCTTGCCAACCTGATCTTTCCTTCCTTACTGGTGTTTGGTAAAAGTACTCAGGATCCAACAGGGGTTCAGATGATCGCCCTGGCTGCATTTTTCTTCTGCATTATAGGATTGGTAATTTTCCTTTTGTACAAACCCAGAAAGGCTTAGGTCTTTCTTTTCTTCTTTTTGGCAGCAGGAAATAG
>JABDJM010000414.1 GCA_013002475.1 Saprospiraceae bacterium
CTGCATGGGTTTTCATAACAGCAAGCGTTGCTTCAGGCGATGCACTTCCAGCTACTCCTACATATCCTCTGGGAATAGTTCCCTGAACTGGATTACGGGGTTTTGAGTATTCATAAACCTCATCCTCAGTTCCCCAGGTGTTGTAGCGATAGTAGTTGTAGGTGTTAGCCTCGTATGCAATGGAATGACCCATGTCAGGCATGTATTCACTTCCTCCGAAGTTTCCTTCTGGTGGAGAGCAAGAGATCACCACCAGAAGGATGGCAACAACCACAATTGTGTATATATGTCTAAAATTCATTTGCATGATTTTCCGGTCAAATAACTTTTGCGTGTACTTCCCCTGCCCCAGTTGAGGAGAAAAAACTCTTTAGCTTGTCAAGCTGGGACTCGGTATATCCACCTGTGTTAAAAGCGATGCAAAATTTATCATCGGTGATACGGTCATCAATGATTTTTGGCTGTGCCATTGGTGATAGTCCGCAAATTGTATAAAAGGTTACCACAGTTCCGATGGCGCAAAAAAGTACGGTTAGCTCAAAAGTAATGGGTATGAATGCAGGTACCGACCAGTAAGGTTTTCCACCAAAAATAATTGGCCAATCCCTGGTAAAAGCCCAGGTCATAAATCCAAAGGCGGTCAAAGCTCCAAGAGCACCGTAGATGAAACCTGCAATGTGCAAACGGGATTCACTCAATCCGAGTAGAGGATCCAGGCCGTGCACAGGAAAAGGACTTAAAACATCCATGATATCCAGATGGTCCTCATTTGCTTGTTTCACCGCGTTCAGCAAATCAACCTCATCATTATAGAGGCCGTATAAAATTTCTTGTTTACTATTTAGATCAGCCATATCAAATTAGTGTGCAGCTTCTGCTGCGGTTTGCTTATTCCGAGCATCAGGACCGATATATTGGTCTCCGGCAGTTTTTAAAATACTCTTTACCTCCGCTACAGCGACAACTGGAGCCACTCTGGTAAATAGAAGGTAAAGGGTGAAAAACAATCCAAGGGTACCAATGAAAATTCCGATCTCTACCCAGGTTGGTTTATAGTAACTCCAACTTGAAGGGAGATAATCTCTTGCAAGTGTTGTTGCAATGATTACGAATCGCTCAAACCACATTCCAATGTTCACGAAGATGGACATGAGGAAAGTGATGAATATATTCCTTCGGAATTTCTTTACCCAAAAGATCTGTGGAGATAAAACGTTACAAGTCATCATACCAAAATAACTCCACCAGTATACTCCGGTCGCCCTGTTGAAGAAAGCAAATTGCTCATAGGGGTACTGAGAATACCAGGAAATAAAAAGCTCTGTCAGATAAGCCACACCTACAATTGTTCCCGTAAGCAGGATTACTTTATTCATGGATTCAATGTGGTTCACCGTGATGTAATCTTCAAGCCCCAATATCTTTCTGGTAATAAGCATTAGCGTTAGTACCATGGCAAATCCAGAGAAGATTGCTCCTGCAACGAAGTAAGGAGGGAAAATGGTTGTGTGCCATCCAGGGATAACCGAGGTGGCGAAATCAAAACTTACAATTGTGTGAACAGAAAGTACCAGCGGTGTTGCAATACCGGCAAGCAATAGAGAAAGTGATTCCCATCGTTGCCAATGTTTTGCCTTTCCAGTCCAACCAAATGAAAGAGCTGTATAGATCTTTTTCCGGAATCCTTTTGCTCTGTCCCTTACGGTGGCAAAGTCAGGTACAAGACCTGTGTACCAGAACAGCAAAGAAACTGTGAAATAGGTGGAGATCGCAAAAACATCCCAGAGTAACGGCGAGTTAAAGTTTACCCACAATGGGCCTCGTGTATTTGGGTATGGCATGATAAAGAAGGCCAACCAAATTCTACCCATGTGAAATACCGGAAACAGTCCTGCACACATTACGGCAAAGATCGTCATTGCCTCTGCCGCACGGTTTACACCTGTTCTCCATTTTTGTCTAAACAATAAGAGGATCGCAGAAATCAAAGTCCCGGCGTGACCAATTCCGATCCACCAAACGAAGTTGGTAATATCCCAACCCCAACCGATCGTCTTGTTCAGGTTCCAGGTTCCAATTCCTACATAGACCGTGTAAGCAAGACAGAACAAACCAAAAGCAAGCGTAGCTGCGCTTACGATAAAAGCTACAATCCAGGCTGCATTTGGAGCTTTCTCTGTAGGCCCGATCAAATCTTCAGTGATTTGATGGTAGGTCTTACCGCCGGTAATTAAAGGATCACGTAATACTGATACGGGTGCACTCATAAAATTTCTTTTTCAAAGGCAAAGCCTATGATTATGCATCTAAACTTTCATCCCGGTTGATAACTTTCGCCGAGTAATTAACCGATGATTGTGTATTGACCTCTTCTAAAACTTTGTACACCAAATCATTGTCCAAAGCTTTTGACAGAGCACCTTTTTTATTATTTGAATCACCAAACACGATCGCACCTGTCGGGCAACTAGTTTGGCAAGCTGTTTTTACATCTGAATCTCTCAACTTTCTGCTCTCCTGCTTCGCTGTCAATTTACCTTCCTGAATCCTTTGCACACAGAAGCTGCATTTTTCGATTACTCCTCTCGCTCTAACCGTTACATCAGGGTTCAAAACCATTCTGGTAAGGTTATCGGTCATATAGAGATGATCCTCGCCGCCCACGATACCTTTATTAACAGGAATCTCATTTTGAGCGAACAGATCAGCAGATGTATAATCATACCAGTTAAACCTTCTGACTTTATAGGGACAGTTATTAGCACAATACCTTGTACCGATACATCTGTTGTAAGTCATTTGATTTAATCCTTCAGCAGAGTGATTGGTTGCTGCAACCGGACATACATTCTCGCAAGGAGCATTATCACAATGTTGACACATCATGGGTTGATAAACGACATTTGGATTATCAGCATCCCCATAATAGTATCTGTCTATCCTTAGCCAGCTCATCTCGTGATGGCGGTTGACTTCTTTCTTTCCTACGACCGGAACATTGTTCTCCGCCATGCAAGCTATAGTACAAGCCCCACATCCTATACAGGCATTCAGGTCCACATACATCTCCCAGTGATGGCCTTGATCATAGAACTCTTCCTTATACTCTTCATAAGGATAAAGTGTATGTTCATTTAGCTTCTGGAAAAATTTTCGTTTATCCTTCAGATCCGTTTTAAAGGTTTCAAGATCCTTAAGGTTGGTTTGATACATTACAGACCTGTCGGTCAAGGAACCCTGGTAACCACCTAGTCCAAGAGCAGCTTCATCCACATTGATCACCTCATCAGATCCGGTTTTGGTTCCGGTAACACCATAAGTATGATGATACTGAACACAAGCAAAGTTTGGATCCTCTCCTAGGACTTCAGACATGGAAGCACTGCTGGCAAAATATTGAACATTGCCATCGGCATCTCTTAGAGTAAGCCAGGGATACACGTTTTTCCCAACACCAATACCTGTCTTTCCACCTTTGTTTCTTCCGTACCCTATTGCTATTGAGGCTGTCCCTTCAGTCTGACCAAATTGAGTGATCCCGGTGAATTCTTCTGAGACTCCGCCAATATCTATTCGTACTACTTCAGCTCTACCCTTGGCAGTATTCTTACCAATACCATTATATCCGTCAAAGTCATTTTTCCCATTCCATTTTACAGGAACACTGACATTATTTGCCCAAACGCATCGGCTAACCGGATCTGACATTTCCTGTAACCAGGGGTTGTGTGCATATGATCCGTCTCCTATGTTTACTGATTCGTAAAAATCTATTTCCAAATCAGAATTGGCTGGTTGGTTGATTTTTGAGGCAAGAGCAGGTACCTGATCATTGAAAGGAGGAATATCACTGCTTTGCTCGATCTCAAGCACTCCGTTATGAAGAGTGTTGTCCCAAAAACTCTGGAAGTTTGAAAACTCAGATTGGGCTGCAAACTGATTTGCTTCCCACCCTTTTTTGAGGTAATCATACATTGGTTGATCTGCTTCCATATTATAGTTGGAAGATCCAGACCAAACAAGAATAGAAGCTTCTGCCTGACGTGTATCAAATAGTGGTGAAATTGTAGGCTGCACCAACGCGTATTGTCCGGCCTTTGCCTCTACATCTCCCCAGCTTTCCAGGTTATGAGACGCGGGAGCCTGCCAGGAGCATAAGCTCGATGTTTCATCTCCCACAGAATTCATACTTATACTTGTTTGAACATTGTCCAGTCCTGCAATAAATTCTGCGGCATTTGGAAGATCGTAGGCAGGGTTAGCTCCCCATACAATAAGGGCATCCACCCGACCAGCATTCATATCCGCGACAAGATCATTTACATCTTTGTCAACTCCTTGAC
>JABDJM010000347.1 GCA_013002475.1 Saprospiraceae bacterium
AATCTCTTCTGGCACTTCAGGTCGAAAGGGCATGTACCTTTCGCTTCCCACCGCCAACAGAAGGGGATGTACTCCTGCCACATCCACAGCATGAATATTTTTTACGCCTGGAAACTCAGCCTGGGTAAGTCCGCTAACCAACTTATGAATGATGTGTCCAAAACTACTGTCCTCCTGGGGTGGCCGCCCAACAACCGTAAAATGCCAAAGGGGGTCTTTGCGATGATAGACTCTATCAACTTTCATTACCGGAAAATCATGCTCGAGGCTGTAATACCCAAGATGATCCCCAAAAGGACCTTCTGGTTTCTTCAGCTTTTTTAGAATGGTACCCGTAATGACAAAGTCTGCATCAGAAGAAATTATATAGCCATTCTGATCGTAGTATCGAAACCTTCTACCGGCCAGCATACCGGCAAAGGTGAGCTCACTCAATCCTTCTGGCATGGGCATAATGGCTGAAAAAGCATGCGAGGGAGGACCTCCTACAAAAATGCTTGCCTTGAAAGGTTCGTCGGACTCATTAAAAGCCGTATGATGCACGCCGATACCACGGTGAAGCTGATAATGCAAACCCACTTCCTCATTCGCGACATACTCGTTTCCGCTCAATTGGATCCGGTACATACCCAGGTTACTTTCCATAATATTTCGACTTCCAGGAGGAAGGGTGAAGACCTGTGGCAGTGTAATAAAGGCCCCGCCATCCATCGGCCAGGATTTTATCTGAGGAAGGTTGGAGATGCTTGTTTGCTGATTCAGGATCCCTGGTTTAAACAAGTTCTTTCGTGGGAGCCCTGTAAGGGCGGTTAGGGGGGCCTTCCAATATTTCCCAGGCTTTTTGATCAGCTGAAAGGGATCGACCTTTAGATCCGTAACTCTCTTAACCTGTTCCAATGTTTTCCGAAAAAGAAATTCTGTTCTTTCGTGAGTGCCGTAAAGATTTGAAATGGCCTGAAAGGGAGATCCTTTGACATTTTCAAACAGGATGGCAGGTCCTTGCTTGCCATAGATCCGTCGATGGATCTCCGCCATTTCGAGGTCCGGATCCACTTCAGTTGAAATCCTTAATAACTGTCCTGTTCTCTCTAGATCCTGGACACTATCTCTAAGACTCTTGTAGCCCATGAGTATGGAAAACTTTTGCGATTAAACAACCACAAGGAACAAAAGTTATTGAAGTATTTGGGTTGGAGAATTATTTTTCCCTGATCTGAACATATGGAGATTCTGCCTGATTTTCGGGAGCAACCTCCAAAAGCCGCTGAATAGTACGGACCGATCCTTCATGGATAACCGTATTGATGGCCCACTGGGGAAGGGTGCCACCCGGATCACTTTTTAACAAATATTCTACATGAATCTTACCGGTGTCTGAAGGACTTAGTACCCATCTGTTGTAATGTGATGGAACCCGACGAAATCCTCTTTTGGTATCCCAGTCTTCATGTTCGATTGATCTGGATTCAATAATAACCGAATCCATTCCACTGGTATAATAGGTTTCCGTTTCAACTAAAAAATCACGATCTGTTAAAGGCCATGGAAAATCAATTTGACCGTAAAAAACCCCCTGACCTTGTTCCTCACCACTTACTCTTTCGTATAAAATGGAATTGTATACAAAGTCAGTATAACCAGCTGCATCAGTCAATTTATTTAGGATTTGGTCTAAGGAACAATCAGTTTCAAATAAGACTTTTACCTGCTTTAGATCCTGGCCCTCCTCGAGTCGGGTGTATACTTCGATCCCATCCTCAGTTACCATCTCCATTTCCCAATCCTGGGCTTGTGTGAACACACAATAGCATAGAACTGCTAGTGCAGTAAGGAAATAATGTCTTGACCTCATAGTGTTATATCCAATCAATGGTAAGACTTAATAAGAGAAATTTGTAATATGACGAGAAGAAAATTCTATTTTTACCTTAATTCATTTGAAAGATAAGGGGAAATCCCCTGTAATGCCATAGAACATTGAAATCATACCAAAAATTGCTTCAACACATCCTGGAAAACGGCACCGACAAAAGTGATCGTACCGGGACGGGAACAAGGGCCGTATTTGGCCATCAAATGCGCTTTGATCTTTCTGAAGGATTTCCCATGTTAACAACGAAAAAGCTTCACCTTCGAAGCATCATTCACGAGCTCCTTTGGTTCTTGCAAGGGGATACAAATGTTAAATACCTGCAAGAAAACGGAGTAAAGATCTGGAATGCCTGGGCTGATGAAAATGGGGAGCTCGGACCCGTTTATGGTAAACAGTGGAGATCCTGGGAATGCCCTGACGGAAGAGTTGTAGATCAGATTAGCAGAGCAGTAGATCTGATAAAAAACAACCCGGATTCAAGACGCATTATCATCAATGCCTGGAACGTTGGAGAACTCGACAAAATGGCCCTTACACCCTGTCATTGTTTGTTCCAGTTTTTTGTGGCAGATGGAAAACTAAGCTGTCAACTTTATCAACGTTCTGCAGATACGTTCCTTGGTGTACCATTCAATATCGCTTCTTATGCCTTGCTTAATTTAATGATGGCGCAGGTTTGTGATCTTGAACCTGGTGATTTTGTAATCACATTTGGAGATGTTCATCTCTATCAAAATCATTTTGATCAGGCAAGACTTCAACTGGAAAGAGATCCAAGGCCTCTTCCAACCATGAAGTTGAATCCAAATGTGAAGAGCATTTTCGACTTCAAATACGAAGATTTCACTTTAGAGGATTACCACCCACACCCTCATATCAAAGCCGCGGTTTCTGTATAAGCTTTGAAAGATTACAGCGCATATTCGGACAGTGAGATTTGGAGCCTTTTGGCTGCCGGAGAGGAAGAAGCGCTTGCTCATATTTTCCATAAGTATTACCCGGGCTTATGCAGAATCGCATACAGAATGACAGGGGATACGCAGGCCTCTGAAGATTTGGGGCAAGAGGTATATGTGGATCTCTGGAAAAAAAGGCAACGGCTCCACATCCAAACCTCGATCCAGGGATATTTGAGAAAAGCTTTGAGCAACAGAACCCTGAATTACATTCGAGATCAAAAAATAAGATCGGTAGGAGATGCCAAGATCCTGGCTATTTCTTCCAAGGAACCTAATGCCCAGGAGCTCATGCAATCAGAGGATCTTCAAAAGCGAATAAATGAGGCCATTTTAGAACTACCAGACAGGTGCAGGCTAATATTTATCCTCAGCAGATATCAAAAAATGACCTATTCAGAAATAGCCGGAAATTTAGATATTTCGCCGAAAACAGTGGAAAATCAAGTGGCCAAGGCGCTTCGCTTGCTCAGAAATAGTCTGGGCCCAATTGTCGGCTGCTTGCTCATTATATTATTTCATATGATCGCCCCATAAAAAGCTATTAAAAATGTAGGGGATACATACCATTTTTGTGTCCTCCCATAGAATGAACGGAGAAATGTCAGTAGAAAGAGCACAACACTTAATAGCCAAGAGGTTGGCCGAAGGCTTAAATGAGCTGGAAGGGCAGGAGCTGGAAAGACTGCTGGAGGCTCATCCTATGCTCGAGAAAGAGGAGGAATGGATGGCAAAGGTTTGGGAAAAAACCGATCATCAGGGATCCTGGACACCAGACTCAGAAATGGCCTGGACCAAAGTAAAAGGAAAGATCACTCCTTCCATCGAGCTCCCAAGCAAGAAAAGAGGCTTAGGCATGAACTTAATTAAGATCGCTGCCGCAGCGATCATCTTGGTTGGACTGGCTTTTGTACTAAGAACCACCTTTCAAAAAAATTCTACCCCATCTGTTTACACCAATCTAGAGAAGGCGCCTGAAATCATGGATATGACTGATGGCTCACAGATATTGCTAAGTTCAAAAGCACAGATTACTTTTTTCCCAGCAGTAAAAGAGGAAAGAAAAGTGCGTCTTGAAGGGCAGGCATTTTTTGATGTCGAAAAGAATGCCGAGAAACCATTTATTATTGAAACGGCAGAAGCAAGGATTAGGGTCCTGGGTACAAGCTTTGATGTTCATTCCGAGAATCAGCAGACTGTAGTTTCGGTTACCGAAGGAGTGGTGGAAGTTAGTTCTCTTGATTCGAGAGAAAAAATTCGCTTGGTGGCTGGAGAAAATACTATTGTAGGGGTAGGCATGGAGCTGGTCAAAGAAAATGAGACGAAATTTTCCTTTGAGGAATATAATGATCTGCTATCCTTTTCTGATCTCCCCCTGACTGAAGTATTCGAAAGATTGGAATGGGCTTATGCATATGAATTCGTTTGGGATTCTGATAAATTGAACTCCTGTTCTCTGACTGGGAACTTTGCGGATAAGGAAATAAATGAAGTGATTAATATTCTACGATCAGCCTTGAGTATCGAATCACACCAAATAGCTGGCAAACAAGTCATCCTTTCCGGAGGCTTTTGTCAATAAAGTATCAGGAAAGCTGCTTTCAAGCTCATTTTGTTTCATTCAAGGACCTTTCCCTGTAAATTGCAGAGAAAGGTTTTTTCATGTATAGAAGCCTGAAGGTCTGGATATTCTTTTTCTTGCTTTTCGGAATTGCATTCGAAAGTACTGGTCAAAGTATTCTGCAAAAGTCCGTCAGTCTGGATCTTATTGATCAACCAATCAGCACCATAATTCAATCCTTTTCTCAACAAAATGAGATTGACATAACCTTTAGCAACCAGATTTTTGGTTCTGATTTTAATCGCTCCATCCAAGTTGAAAATATTCCCCTAGGAGAGGCGCTGCTTGAAATCTTAAAAGGGACAAATACAAATT
>JABDJM010000350.1 GCA_013002475.1 Saprospiraceae bacterium
CAGCCTTTAATGGGGATTTTAATTTACTGGATACTCCAGATAATATTCTTCATATCAAATGGGAAAACCTCAACGAATCCGCAGAACTGATTGTCGATTTGGAGAAAATGAAAATGGATATTGAATACACTGAGGCTGGAGGGGTGACGGTCTTGGATACTTCAATTGTATCTAAATAAAAAATGTCCCCGAGAGGGACCTTTGTATGTACCTGCCTGCGTGCCGTCGCCAAAGGCTTTGGCCGCCGGTGACCGGCAGGCAGGTCCAGCGCTTATTTGTCCAACGACCTTTTCAAGAATTCTTTTCCTGAGCCAGATTTTAGTTGCTTTTCCCTTTTCCTGGCTTCTTCCCTTGAAGGGAATACTTCAGAATGCAAAAGGGTAAATGGCAAATAGGGTTTAGTTTTTTTGTTGTACCCTTTATTATGTTCACTGACCCTCCTTTCCAGGTTGTTGGTAAGACCGACGTAGATGTAATTCCGGTACAAAGATTTTATGGCGTAGACAGTCCACATTTTTCATAAATAAAAAAAGGTCCCCGAGAGGGACCTTTGTATGTACCGATGGGGGGAATCGAACCCCCACTCACTTGCGTGAACTGGATTTTGAATCCAGCGCGTCTACCAATTCCGCCACATCGGCATTTTTTTTAGTGTTTCAAAGGCCCGGATTTTGAACCTGCCTGCCTGCCGGCAGATTCAGCGCGTCTTCCTCCCGATATCTATCGGGATCGCCACATCGGCATTTCTATTTGAAGGGATCTATTTCCCTTTCTGGGTTGGCAAAGCTATCCAAATTTTCCAGCATCCGCAACAGGTATTTTCTCTTTAGATAGAAAGTGCGGATGCTTAAAAGTGTCTGCTCATTTGTATCGAGGGGGTCCTCCAACAAAAATTCGGAAACCCCTTCTCTTAATTCAATCAGGTTCTTATTTACGGCTGCTTTTGCCGTTGTGAGTTTTTCCGGATCGGGATCAAACTGAAGTTCCATGAGGTTTTCATTAATCTCCATCATCTCCGATAAGAATTCCATGGGAAGCTCTTGCTTGATATCCTCACCCATTAAATCCAGTTCTTTTAAGATATATCCGATCCTCAGATATTCATCCTTAAGGGTTTTATAAGCCTTATTGTTGAGACTACTTTTTTGGAGCATTTGAGATTGCTCATCTTCCCCCAGATGAGTGTGAAAATCTGGATGAAACTTCTTACTGTTCACCAGATATTGCTTTCTCAACAAGGTTTCATCCAGGGAGAAAGCCGGCTTTATTCCAAAAATGTTAAAGAATTCCATTCTAAAACCAATCAAGGTAATTGGCGTAGATCACCAGAGATAAAACAAGGACAAAGCCTACAATAGTTGCGTATTCCATGAACTGGTCCGAAGGTTTTCGCCCGGTCACTACTTCGTAGAGCAAAAACATGACATGACCTCCATCAAGCGCGGGAATAGGAAGCAAATTCATAAAGGCCAGGATCAGAGAAATAATGGCTGTCATGTTCCAAAAGCGCTCCCAATCCCAGGTGGTCCCAAATAAGGTTGCAAAAGCCCTAAAACCACCGAGATTATCCTTTACGCTTATATCTCTTCGAAACATTTTTCCCCAAGCCTTAAATTGATCACCCAGGAATTTTACTCCTTTATCAAATCCTGCAGGAAGTGCCTGAGCAGCTGTATAGGATCGGGTCTGGACTCCAAAAAGACTGTCAAGAGAGGTGGCAAAAATGCCAACGGTACCCGCATCAGTTAGCGTGATATCATAATTAATAGAATCTCTATCTCTGACCACACCCACATTTACAGATTGGCCACCTTTCCCCTGGACTTCATTTTTGAATTCATGATAGTATTGAGTTTCCACACCATCGATACTGACAATTTTGTCTTTTACCTGGAGGCCGGCATCCCTTCCTGGACTCGGTTTATTCTTAGCTGGAAAAGAACCAATGATAAATGGCATTCTAGGTCCATATAGGCTTTTCCCTTTGTTTTCTTTTGTGGCTAAAACCTGGTCAATGCCAGCTGGCACAGGCAAACTTGTTTTCCGCCCGTCCCTCTTGATATTTATCTTTTCAGGCTTGTTAATGACCAGTTGATAAAACAATTCCCGATCCCCGAATTCTTCAAAGGCTATGGTGTCAACTCCAAGGACCATGTCTCCATCCTGGAGACCGATCTGCATACCCAAAGAATCCACAAAGATCCCATCAGTTACCGCTTCGTTGGGGATAAATTTTTCACCCCAGATACCCAGCACCATTCCGAAGATCAGAAAGCCCAGAATGAAATTTACCGTTACACCACCCAGCATAATGATTAGACGTTGCCAGGCCGGTTTGCTACGGAACTCCCAGGGTTGAGGAGGTTGTTTCATTTGCTCCTTGTCAAGACTTTCATCGATCATCCCGCTGATCTTGACATAGCCGCCAAGGGGCAACCATCCAATCCCATACTCAGTTTCACCTTTCTGTACTTTAAAAAGAGAAAACCATGGATCAAAAAAGAGGTAAAATTTCTCCACACGGGTGTCAAACAGCCTGGCAGGCAGAAAGTGGCCCATCTCGTGAAGAACTATCAAAATAGATAAGCTCAAAACCAATTGACCTACCATAATCATTACACCCATATCAAAAAATTATCCTGTTTCTAAGGCAAACGCAAAAAGGCTTGCTTCTGTTTTAAGACCGCAAAAGTAAGGATTCAGAACCAGTACTGCTTTGAAATTATAAGATTAGCCGATATTTGGACCAAGCCTTTAGATATGCAACTATATTATGTCGACCAGGTAAAGAATGATACCCTGATCTTCGATGCCGAAGAAGCACATCATCTGAGAAAAGTTATCCGGATCTCTGAGGGGGATAAGGTCAGGTGTACCGATGGTAAGGGAAACGAATTCTTTGGGACCGTCACGGAGGTTTCTAAAAAACATGTTCAAGCCTCTATTGATAGGGAGATCAATCATCAACCCGCCCCTGCCTTGCATATAGGAATTAGCCCAACAAAAAATATCTCCAGGTACGAATGGTTCCTGGAGAAGGCGGTTGAAATCGGAGTAACTCAGATAACTCCGCTGAAATGCCGCCATTCTGAAAGAAAATCTCTCAGGATCGATCGCCTCCAGAGGATTATCCAATCAGCGGCAAAGCAATCTGAGAAGGTATTTTTTCCAAAACTTTCGATGATGATGGATTTTCAAAGCTTCATTGAGGAAGATCATTCGGAGGAGATTATGCTCATGGCTCATCTGGATGAAAAAATAACCCTGATTGACCGTACCTCTGTTGGGAAAAAATCCGTTCTAATGCTTGTGGGGCCTGAGGGTGGATTTCAGGATTCCGAGGTTGAATTGGCAATTTCGAATGATTTTGAACTGGTAAGTTTAGGTGACTACCGGCTCAGAACTGAAACAGCAGGTATCGTGGCAGCAAGTTTGATCAAACAAATACATTTTCTTCAATGAGGTACATTCTTGGATTAATTATCGCCGTTTTGTTTGCTGTGGGAATGACTATGCCTTCGGCAAGCCTAAAGATGGGGTTGCTAAAATACAGCGGGGGAGGGGATTGGTATGCAAACCCAACCTCCCTGCCTAACCTTGCCAGGTTTTGCAATGAGCAACTGAAAACCAATTTTGCTACTGAGTTTGCTACAGTTGAAGTGGGTAGTGTCGAACTATTCAACTATGCTTTCATTCATATGACAGGACACGGAAATGTTGTTTTCTCAGATCGGGATGCAGAGAATCTTCGAAATTATCTGGTAGCTGGCGGGTTTCTTCATATCGACGATAATTATGGAATGGACCCCTTTGTTCGGTTAGCCATGAAAAAAGTCTTCCCTGAAAATGATTTCATAGAGTTGCCTTTCGGTCATGAGATCTACCATCAAAACTTTGACTTTAAAAATGGCTTGCCCAAAATTCATAAGCATGATGATAAGCCCCCACAGGGCTTTGGGCTATTCCATGAAGGAAGGTTGGTCTGCTTTTACACTTTTGAATGTGATCTTGGAGATGGTTGGGAAGATCAACCTGTTCATAAGGATCCGGAATCAATTCGACAGCTTGCCTTGAAAATGGGAGCCAATATTATCCAATACGCTTTCACGCAATAACTACCTGATCCAAACTTTTGGCAGGGGGACTTTTTGAGCTTCATCACGATAGAAGACTTCCATTATCGGGTAATACACTCCTGGGTAATTATACAATACCTCAAAATTTTTAGTTGAAATCGATTGCCTTATTCCATTACCAAGATGGAGTTGGTATTTGGCTTGCGGATCAAAACTGTCAAAGGTCATTTGTATAGGATTGCCTGCTACTTTTTCGCCATCGATTTTGACGTATCCCGGTTCTTCCGTTGAATGTGATAAATACCAATTTGGATCAACAGGTGCCTCCAGGTTCCGGTTGGCGGTCAAAGCGATACTGTTGTCTAGGGATATTGCGACCTGCGAGGCTTGCTGGTATAGGATGGTGAGCACCCCAAGCATTCCGAGTAGAATAATAAAAACGGAAACATAAGCTCCAGGGAAAGGTCCCCCCACACTTTTTCCATTTGTGAAAATGGAAGATTGCCTATCCGATTGTTGGGATGAAGCTGCTTTCGTCTCAATCTTTTCCATGTGTTTGGGCTTATTATTCTAACCATTATAAAAAAGGTGTGGTGACGCCATGCTGGCATCGCCGCTGAGGGGAAGCAAAAAATAAGTGGTGTTTGTTCATTGGTCCGGATGGACCGTGCTTTTAGATATAGGAATAACAAATATAAATGGAAAATATATTCTTGTCAACCGCCTTTATGGCCTGTTTCCAAGGAATTTAGGCAGTAGGAGCCATAACTCACCGAAATGGTGGGTATCGGATGCCAAAGATTTTCCTTGATAACCTACACCGGAATAGATGTCAATCCTCCCAGGTCCTTTTATAGCACCTCCGGTATCATGAGCGTGTAGTAGCCGATATTCATGATGGGTAAACTCACCCTTTTTATTGGCAATAGGAACCTTGGAGAGGAGTACAGAGCCCAAGGGAATATATCGAGGGTCAACAGCAATTGAGTGAAGCTTTGTAAGTGGTACCTGGCCTGCTCCTTTTACATCCTTGCGCCCCGGTTTGAAGAAAACGTATGATGGATTCGCAAAAAGGATTTCCTCAACCATGTC
The DNA here is from genome assembly GCA_013002475.1 of Saprospiraceae bacterium. Taxonomy (GTDB): domain Bacteria; phylum Bacteroidota; class Bacteroidia; order Chitinophagales; family Saprospiraceae; genus JABDJM01. Next base: position 5,169 of record JABDJM010000350.1, read on the forward strand.
GGGGTTTCTCTTGAAAAACTTTTTGATGCTGTTTATGGAGACTCTATCTGGGGTAGTATAATTTTTTTCAAGCATATACTTTCCAATACTTCGATACCTGCGGTCATTTTCTCCTTCATAGGAAAGCAGTTCTTGACGGCCATCAGGAAACTCAATATAACCTGAACCCTGGACCTGCATAAAGTAAATGTCCAGAGGGTTTCTAGCGTAAGCGATTTCCAGATCTAAACCCTCAAGCATTTGTTGTTTGCCATCAATTTCTTCTCTGGTAGGCATCTTACCAATCCAGTTGGAAGGAAAGCGATAAAGAGGATATTGAAAGACACCTTCTTTCTTGTCGCTAACGGCAATAACCGGAGCGAAATATCCCGTGTAATACACTTGACCACGATTGTCCTTGCCAGAAATTTGATAGGCCTGGAGTGATTCATTGGGATCGAAATCAGGTCGGTCTATGGCCCCTTCTAAAATAGAAACCACTCTATCAAGATCCCCACTTTCAAAATGAAGGTCTCCGACTTTATAATTCCGTGTCTCTTGATTTCGAGAAAGGATCTTTTTTGTTCCACGAAATGCTTCCTTGCTCTCCTGGATGATACCACGGCTTATTCCCGTTGGGGTTTCTGAGGCTTCAAAATGATCATTGAATGTAAGTCTGCCACTTGTTCTACCCATATAATCCGGGATATCCGGCTCGCTAATCTCAAAGGCGGACAAATCTGTGACTAAAGAATTCTCGGTGGGATTGGAGGTTCCTGGGAGCAAGCCCAAAAGTGGAAGCAGGGCTATGCTTGGAAGAAGTATTTTCGTCAGCGTATCTTTGATATTCATGGTAATTAAGGTATGTTACGAATTGAAAACCAATTTGTTAGGGAAAAAACCCTAATCATACCGAAATCGGCCGCAAATTTAGCCTTTTCTTTTTAATCCCAAAGCCGGATCCTCCATTTTCTTAGGTTTAACAGATCATTAGGATATTCCTTTTCTCAATGGAAAAATCTATAAATAGAATCCTTTCAAATAATCAATAGCCCAAGCAATTTTTTCTGTTTTTGCGTATTTTTATGGCACCTTAAGGACCGTTCTTCCCCTAAGGTTATCTTTGAACGGTTAGGTACTTTCCCTCTCTTTGAGCCGATTATTCGCAAATAACAAAAACATGCTGCTATGAACAGTCGCTGGTCCTTGGCGGGACGAAATGCCGCCATATCCTTTTCTCTGAGCCTATTCTTACTTTTTTTCTCATCAATAGTCGAGGCACAGCCTACAGGGTTCTCTGATCAATTGTTTGTTGGTAGTTGGAACCAGGCAGTTGGAATGACCTTTGACCAAGGCGGACGAATGTTCGTTTGGGAAAAAGGTGGAAAAGTATGGGTTGTTGAAAATGGAGTTAAACTACCAAATCCTTTAATAGACATTTCTGAGGAGGTGGGAAATTGGAGAGACTTTGGACTAGTGGGATTCGCTCTCGATCCAAATTTCCTCTCAAATGGAAGAATTTATCTTCAATACACGGTCGATAGGCATCATTTAATTTATTTCGGAACTCCTCAATATGATTCAAATGCCAATGATTATTTTGATGCTACTATCGGAAGGGTAACACGGTATACTGCGGAAGCGAGCACAAACTTCACAACAGTAGATTATAACTCCAGGACTATTCTGCTAGGAGAATCAATAGACACTGGTGTACCCAGTTTGCACGAATCACATGGGATAGGTGCTCTAATATTTGGGACGGATGGTTCATTGATGGTTGCCACTGGTGACGGTGCGAGTTATGGCTCAACGGATGAAGGTTCTGCACCAGAAACCTACTATCAGCAAGCCCTGGATGATGGAATGATCACCTCGGCGGAAAATATCGGTGCTTATCGGTCACAGAGCCTTGATTCCCATAATGGAAAACTATTGAGAATAAGCCCCTTTACCGGGGATGGACTTGCTTCAAATCCCTTTTACGATTCTGCTAACCCAAGGTCCCCCAAGTCAAGAACCTATGCTTATGGATTAAGAAATCCATACCGACTTGCCATGAGACCCGAAACAGGAGAGCATAATCCACAGGAGGGTGATCCTGGAGAATTCTATATCGGAGATGTTGGCTGGGGAAACCGTGAGGAGCTAAATATCGTGGATGCACCTGGACAGAACTTTGGATGGCCATGGTGGGAAGGAATGACTTTCAACCCAGGAAGTTACGATGACAACACTTGGGAGCCTGCTAATCACGAAAGGCCAAAAGTTGATTTCAGAACAGGAACTGCCAGAGGTATTCAAAACGGGACAATCTACAATGTTGGTTCGCAACAGATACCTGGACAATCCTTTACAGGAAATGCTTCTACAGGTGGAACCTGGTATACAGGAACTGATTTTCCCTCAACGTGGCAAAACACCTACTTCCACGCAGATTATGGCGGAGACTGGATCAAAAACTTTGTCATGGATGCTGACAATGATCTGCAAGAGGTAAGAAATTTCAAAGAAGCAGGTGGACCGATCGTAGATGTTTCTACTTCACCTGTGAATGGGGCAATCTATTACATCAAATACCCCGGAGAGATCAGGAAAATATCCTTTACTGGAACAACCGACAATGATCCTGTGGCGAGGATTGATCTTATTCCTCAGTATGGACCTGGGCCTTTGTCAGTAGATTTTACAGGAGATCAATCTTTCGATCCTGAAAACGGTACGCTTACTTTTGATTGGGATTTCGGAGATGGTAATTCATCCACCGACCCAAATCCTACACATATTTTTACAACCGGGAATTCAAATCCAGTAGGTTTTACTGTTACGCTTACGGTTACTGATCCAGGTGGAAATACAGGTACGGCCACCGAGGTTGTTTCATTAAATAATACACCTCCTGTTATCAATTCCACGAGTATTGACAACGTCAATACTTTTGACTATGTCAACGGAGTTACGCTGAACCTGACTTCTAATGTGACAGATGCCGAATCCTCTTCTGGTGCATTGACCTATGAATGGGTTTACGCCTTGTATCATGATGATCATAATCATTTAGAGCCAACGATCAATATACCTTCAGGTATTGTTAATCTCTCCCCGATTGGTTGTGATGGCGCCACATATTGGTATCGGATTATCCATCGAGTAACAGACCCTCAAGGTCTGAGTACAGAATTTGTAAAAGACATTTACCCGGATTGCCCGGGAGTAGCTCAAACGATAACCTTTAACACGATTGCAGATAAAGAAGTCTTTGACCCACCATTTACACCTAATGCAAGTTCCACATCTGGTCTTCCGGTCCAGATTGTTGTGGTTTCCGGACCAGCTTACATGAATGGAAGCAATGTAACACTGACCGGAATCCCTGGGGAAGTAATCCTACGGGCCTTACAGCCTGGAGATGGAACCTATGCACCAGCTCTCCCAGTTGAACAAACATTCAATGTTGTGATACCTGGCCCCTCACTCTGTGGTCTTACAGGAAATATTGGCATGGAGAAATGGAATAACATTCCAGGAAACTCTGTAAGTAGTATTCCTGTAGATACTCCCCCTGACGAAACTGCCGTGCTTTCCATTTTTGAGATCCCGATAAATGTGGATGATAACTATGGTGCTAGAGTTCGCGGATATATCTGCGCTCCTCAAACGGGAAACTATACTTTTTGGATCAGCAGTGATGACAACGGAGCCTTGTATTTGTCTACAAATGCCAGCGAGGGGAACAAGTCCTTGATAGCTTCTGTACCTGGCTGGACCTTTTCACAACAGTGGGACAAGTATCCGGAGCAGCAATCTGTTCCGATCTACCTGGTAGGGGGAAATCAATATTATATAGAGGCGTTAATGAAAGAAGCTGGCGGGGGTGATAACCTGGCTGTTGGTTGGCAATTGCCTTCAGGAATTATGGAGCGTCCAATTTTTGGAAACAGGTTGATACTTTGGGATGGTGGTGTTCCACCGGATCCTTTGGACCAGACGATTACGTTTCAAGCAATTCCTGACAAGTTTAATACAGATCCTCCATTTCCAATTACTGCTTCGGCAACATCCGGTTTACCAGTAAGTTTTGCGGTTCTTTCCGGTCCTGCGACCGTCTCTGGAGACATTGTTACCCTTACAGGAGGACTTGGGCAGGTGGTTATTGAGGCAACGCAGGCTGGGAATGCTCAATGGAATCCGGCGCCACCGATTGTTCAGAATTTCAATGTAATTGAACAAATGGGTCCGGCTGATCAAACTATCGTATTTCAGGCAATACCAGACAAGCTTAATACCGATCCTCCATTTCCTATTACAGCCACTGCATCCTCAGGTTTGCCTGTCAGCTTTGAAGTTCTTTCAGGCCCAGCAACAGTTTCAGGAGACATTGTCACTCTGACAGGAGGACTTGGCCAGGTGGTTGTTGAGGCAACCCAGGCAGGGGATTCTCAATGGAATCCTGCGCCACCGGTCGTTCAGAACTTCAATGTTTCGGAACCAATTCCGGCAGATCAGACTATCAGTTTTCAGGCAATCCCGGATAAGTTTAATACGGATCCTCCATTTCCTTTAGCTGCTTCTGCAACCTCTGGCTTGCCGGTTAGTTTCGAAGTTCTTTCCGGCCCTGCCACCGTCTCTGGTAGCACAGTTACCCTTACAGGGGGACTTGGTCTCGTTGTTGTTGAAGCGACACAGGCAGGGAATGCTCAATGGAATCCCGCGCCTCCGGTAAACCAAAGTTTTAATGTCTCAGAGGAAATGACAACAGGAGAGTATTGCCCTTCAAGTTCATCTCAACCTTGGGTAGAATGGATTGCCAATGTGTCATTTAGTGATTTGGATAATGCCTCTTCGAAATGCGGCACCACTTGTGGTTATTCAGACTTTACAAATCTTACTGCTACCGTTAACATTTCTTCTTCGTACAACCTAACCCTTACTCCTGGCTTAAGCTGGCCAGGCTACCAACCTGACCTCTTCTGGAGGGCATGGGTAGATTGGAATCAGGATGAAGATTTTAATGATGCAGGAGAGTTGGTCCTGGAGGCCAATAATGGAAATCAGCAGGTCTCAGGTCTCATTACCATACCCGCTGGAGCGATGATCGGAGCGACTCGTATGCGGGTATCTCAGCAGCGCGATGCTTATCCCGGACCTTGCGAATCATTCATTTATGGTGAGGTGGAAGATTATACTGTTGTTGTGCAGGGAGGAGGCACAGGTGGGTCTATAACCCTTACCTGCCCATCGGACCTAACCGTTACCACGGCTCCCAATCAAAATACTGCGGTTGCCACCTGGGCACCACCTATCGCAAGTACAACCTGCTCCAATGGTGGCTTGATCCTAAGTCAAACCGCAGGTTCGCCAAGCGGTTCAAATTTTCCAATAGGAATTACAACAATAAGTTACCAGGCCACAGATGCATGTGCCAATTCGGAAGTATGCAGCTTTACTGTAACAGTGGAGAGTGGAGGAGTTACTTGTGATAATTTTACAAGCGGAGGAACCATCTCGGGGGCTGAGACCTATTGCGGAACCTCTTACGACACTGGAATTATTTCAAATTCTGCCAGCCCAAGTGGAGGAAGCGGCGCTCCGGAATATAGATGGCAATATTCAGAATCCTCCTCATCTGGACCCTGGGCCACTTTGGCGGATAATCAGTTGACATATGATCCGGCCACAATTAGCACTACCACCTGGTATCGAAGACAAGCTCAAAGAGAGAATTGTACTGCCTGGATAAATTCTAATGTGGTTGTAAAAGTGGTGGATCCGAATTGCCCACCAAGTATGGATTATTGTGCCAGTTCAGGTTCACAACCCTGGCAACAGTGGATTGGTAATGTAACTTTCAATACGCTGGATAATGATTCTGGTAAAAACGGATACGGAGATTTCACTACTCTTTCTACAGATGTAACTACCGGAAATAGTTACCCATTGAGTGTGCAACCCATTTATTCATGGACCCACTGGGATGAGCATATCAATGTTTGGATCGATTTCAACCAGGATGGAGATTTTGAAGATGCCGGGGAATTGGTACTTAACCAGATCAGTTTGGCCGGAGTAGACGGAGGAACTGTTCCTCCGGTAACGGCTTCTATTAATATCCCAGGATCCGCGGTTACGGGTTCTACCAGGATGAGAGTTAGCATGCAAAAAGAAGCCTTTGCTGACCCTTGCGAAAGCTTCATTTTTGGTGAGGTAGAGGACTATTCTGTGAATATTGTATCGAGTGGCACTCAGTCCGCACCAGCCCAGATGTTAATCTTTGATGCAAACCGGGATCCTCAGGGAGTTAAGTTGAACTGGATTACGGATCAGGAGCACAAGAATAATTCCTTCGTGGTAGAAAGAGCGATGGATGGTACGCATTACCAAGCTTTGGTTGATGTGGACTCACGAACAGATGCAGAAGGAGTATTCGAGTATGTCCAGTTTGACGAAGATCCGTTTCCAGGCAGAAATTTCTACCGGTTGAAGATCATTGATTCAAACGGAGAATATCGATACACCCAGCCCGTTACCCTGTATTTTACGCCCCGGGAAAGGGAAGTATTGATCTTCCCGAATCCTGCCAGGGATATGATCCGTTTGTCAATTCCATTTTATGCTGGACAAGGTGGGGAGATCCTCATTGTCAATAATATGGGACAAGTGGTGTACAAACAATTTGTACCTGAGATTCCTGCTACGCCCATGGACATCCTTACGAACGAAATGATGAATGGATTGTATACGGTAACAGTTAAGGTGGGGCCCTGGAAAAGAATGAGTGGCCAAGTTGTGATCCACAAAGGTTACTAGGATATTTCTTACAAGAAAAAAAAGCCCCGATTATTATCGGGGCTTTTTTTATGCCTGCGCAGGTGGAGTGTTGAAATTCATTTGCGGATAAGTTTGTTCAGCTTCCTTAATTGGACCAAACTGCTTTTCAAACTTAGTCACATTATCCGCCAGAGCCCGCAATAACCGTTTTGCATGTTGAGGGCTAAGAATTATTCTTGACTTCACTTTTGCCTTAGGCACATTCGGAACTAATCTTATGAAATCAACTACAAATTCAGATTGACTATGTGATATGATCGCCAGGTTGGAGTATATCCCTTCGGCAATTTCCTCGGGTAGTTCAATGTTAAATTGCTTATCCCCTTTTTTCTCTGCTGCCATGTTTTTTATATTTAATCTTGTTGGGACCAAGGTATCACAAAGCATTGAAAAGTCATGGATCATTTTTTTGAAACCAATAAAAAATTGTGGGATGCTAAAACCCCTATTCATTTGGAGTCTGCATTTTACGATGTAGAAGGATTTAAAAATGGAGGGGAGAGGCTTAATTCGATAGAACTTCAGGGGCTTGGTGATGTTTCTGGAAAAACCATGCTTCATTTGCAATGCCATTTTGGGATGGACAGCATGTGTTGGGCAAGGAGGGGTGCTGAAGTTACGGCCGTGGATTTTTCCGGAAAAAGCATTGAAGCTGGCCGGACCCTAAGCCAGGAATTGAATATCCCCGTGGATTTTTTGGAAAAGGATGTTTATTCTCTACCTGAGGTTTTGGAAAACCAGTACGATATCGTTTTTACCAGTTATGGAGCGATCTGCTGGCTTCCTGACCTTACCAAATGGGCTGAGATCATCACAGATTATTTGCAACCCGGAGGCGTATTTTTCATAGCGGAATTTCATCCTTTTATGTACACTCTGGATTTTGATAGCCAGGAAATTGAATACCCTTATTTCAATAGCGGCAAAGCTTTTTTTGAAGTCGAATCCGGGACTTACACAAACCCGGAGGCTGACATCCAGCGAGAGGAATATTTTTGGATCCACTCCCTAGATGAAACTATCAATGCTCTGATGGATGCAGGATTGCAGCTGGAAAAATTTCAGGAGTATGATTACTCTCCCTACAATTGCTTTCCCAATATGAAGGAAAGGGAAACGGAGAAGTTTATTTTTTCCAAATACGACTTACCTCTTCCTTATGTCTTTTCCCTAAAAATGAAAAAGCCAAAGGCTTAATTGCATTCAGAACCGTCGAAATCTGGCATTCTGTACGCCCAGAATTTTATTTCTTCCCCAAAATCATCATTGGTAAAGCAGGAGAAATCCTGGCTTTCATTTTCCAAAACATATCCCCATGGTATGTCAGCCGGAGCGTTCAAATTTGAGGCCATTGCTTCTACTACGTCCGCATCATCCTGATTTACAATTTGGTCCCGGTTGACATCAAATATCAGTGAGGGCAGGTTTGAACTGGCAGGGTTTGCGAGGTAAGCATTGATCAGGTCCACATCAGCCTGCTCAGGGCCGACTTTTCCTTCAGAATCTTTCTCTATCTGGAAGGAATAGCA
>JABDJM010000352.1 GCA_013002475.1 Saprospiraceae bacterium
GGAATGGCTGGATATTATGCATGCAGCCCATAAGGTTGGCTTAACCACTTCGGCTACTATGATGTTCGGTCATATTGAGACTAACTACGAACGTATGGAACACCTGGTCTGGTTGCGGGAAGTCCAGGAAAAGAAGCCAAAAGACGCCAAAGGTTTTATTGCCTTTATCCCATGGCCATTTATGGATGAGGGAACATTACTCAAAAAGTTGAAGCGAGCCAGAAATACCTGCACTGGTGATGAATACATCCGGATGATCGCTATGAGTAGGATCATGCTTCCAAACATTACGAATATCCAGGCAAGCTGGTTGACTGTTGGAAAGCAGGTCGCGCAAGTGTGTTTGCACGCCGGGGCGAATGATTTTGGCAGTATCATGATCGAGGAAAATGTTGTTTCCGCTGCAGGTGCCGCATTTCGTTTTACCTCTGAAGGCATTCAACAAGCAATTCGGGATGCTGGATTTACACCCAGGTTGAGAAACCAGGAATATCAATTTCGCGAACTCCCTCCTCAAATTCGACAGCAAGATCTTGACCGCGAAAAATTGATCGTGGATTGATTTTATATCTTGTCCGATATGAGTCTTCCTCTCTATGATAAATTAACTGAAAGTCAGGATTACCTGATTAACCGGTCCAACTCCCAAGCTAAGATCGGAATCGTATTGGGGACGGGGCTTGGAGAGATTGCCCAAAAAATACAAGATCCGGTAACCGTTCCCTATTCGGACATTCCGTTTATGCCTACATCAACTGTTGAGTCGCATGCAGGGGAAATGATCTTTGGAACACTTTCCAATGTCCCTGTGGTTGCCCTTTCAGGAAGGTTTCATTACTACGAAGGCTACAGTATGGAAGAGGTAACCTATGGAATACGTCTTCTAAAATTTCTGGGAATTGATCATTTACTTATTAGCAATGTAGCCGGAGGCTTACAAGCAGACATGCTTCCCGGAGACCTGGTACTAATTCGGGATCATATTAATCTTATGCCAACAAGCCCTCTTCGCGGAAATAATGATGAACGCCTCGGCCCTCGGTTTCCCGATATGCTAGGTGTCTATGATCGACGGGGATTAAAGCTATCCGCTCAACTGGCCCTGGACTCAGGACTTCGGTTTCGCGAAGGCGTGTATGCGGCACTTCCAGGACCTAGTTTAGAAACCCCAGCGGAATATGGTTTTCTTCATACCATTGGTGCCGATGTGGTTGGGATGTCCACCGTACCGGAAGTGATCGTCGCCCGACATATGGATCTCTCCGTAAATGCTTTTTCCATTGTTTCCAATGTTTGCTATCCGCTAGAAGCCATAACCCCAACGTCGGTGGAAGAGGTTATTGCTGTCGCCCAAGAGGCAACGCTAAAGTTGAGTCGGCTGGTGGAAAAACTAGTTGGGGTTTTGGTCTGAGTTTGGGGTTGGCTGGAAGTGCTCCCAACCAATACTGGTAATTGGGTGGATGTTTCCCCCTTTTGTATGCAGCCTGATCCCTTCTTCTTTCGATACAACCTCACCCATGATATAAATGTCTGGCAGGAATTTCACTTTATCCACATCTTCGGGGTCAATTGTAAATAAAAGCTCATAGTCTTCTCCTCCACTCAAAGCACAGGTAATTGGATCCAGACCAAAATCAATGGCTTGCATTTGAGCATCAGGATGAATTGGTACTCCGCTTTCCTCAATGTATGCACCAACATTTGATTGGCTGCAGATATGGTGAATTTCTGAGGCAAGACCATCAGAAATATCGATCATGCTGGTTGGTATAAGCTTATTCTTACGAAAGGCCGCTACCATATCTGTGCGTGCTTCGGGCTTCAGGATCTTTTCGACAAGGTGGTTTCTTTCCCCAAGGTCAGGCTGAACGCCAGGGTTTGCAAGATAAATCTGCTTTTCTCTCTCCAGAATCTGGAGGCCGAGGTAGGCTGCTCCTAAATCACCAGTGCAACAGATCAGATCTCCAACCTTTGCTCCAGATCGGAACGTGACAGAAGATTTTTCCGTTTCACCGATCGCGGTAACTGAAATTATCAAGCCTTTATTCGAACTCGTAGTGTCTCCTCCGACCAGGTCAACCTTATAATGAGAGCAAGCGGCTTTTATGCCATCATATAGCTCCTCCAATGCCTCCACAGAAAAACGGTTTGAAATAGCAATTGAAACGGTTACCTGCCTGGGTACAGCATTCATCGCACACACATCAGATACATTCGCTGCAATCGACTTATACCCTAGGTGTTTAAGGGGGCTGTACATTAAATCAAAGTGAATCCCCTCAACGAACATATCTGTAGTAACCACCAGACAGTTGTCGCCATACTCAAGCACCGCTGCGTCGTCTCCAACCGCCTTAAGAGTACTTTTTTGGTTTGGCCGAAAAGTCTTAGTAAGTCTTTCAATCAAACCAAATTCTCCAAGACTTTGGATTTCCGTCCGGGCCTTTTTTTCATCTGACATGCCATCAAGCTTTTGACAAAACTACGGTTTTGTTTCCACGAGAGCCCAAAGTGAACTCTTCGGAGGAGGAGCGACTATCTGAATACGCTCACCTTTTGTTGGGTGAAGAAAAGAAATGCTACGAGCATGTAAAGCTATGGACCGATCCTTGTTTCCTCGTCTGGCACCATATTTAACATCCCCCTGAATTGGCCATCCTTGTTTACTAAGCTGTGCCCTGATCTGATGGAAGCGACCCGTTTGAATTTTTATTTCTAAAAGGGAATAGTGGTCTGTAAACATCTTTTTGGAAAAAGATAAAGTGCCCTCCTTAGCTCCCTTAAATTCCTGGTCAACGATCCTTGCTTTTTGGCTAGCTGGGTCCCTTACCATAAAATCTTTCAGGTTCCCGGTATCAGGCGGGGTGCCTTTTACCCAGGCCCAATACTCCTTTTGAATCTTTTTCTTTTGAAATTGTTGTCCCACTGAATCGGCGGCTTTTTTTGTCTTTGCAAAAACAAGAACTCCGCTGGATGGTTGATCAATCCTGTGGACCAGGAACAGCTTCTGTTTACTGTAAACCTCTGCAAGGTCCTGCATGGTTTTTTCTTCGGTTTTTTTGGGGGCAGAGGAAAGGCCCGGAGGCTTGTTGCAAATGACCAACTGATGATCCTTGAAAAGGATCATTTCACTTATAGGTTGTTGTTCGGTTACTTCCATTTTATTCCGCAGCCCGCACTCGGGTATTGTTTTTCACCCGGCTTTTCTCCTGATAATACCTGGTCTAAGGCCTGCCTAAGATCCTTTCCGGTAAGTGGCATTCCACTGCCCGGCCTGGAATCATCCAGGCGTCCTCGATAAGCCAGGTTCTGCTCTCCATCAAAAAGATAATAATCTGGTGTGCACGCCGCATCGTATGCCTTGGCAACTTCTTGACTTTCATCATATAAATAGGGAAAGGGGTATCCTTCCTTTTCAGCATGGATGGCCATCTTATCGGGGCCGTCCATTGGATATCTTTCAACATCGTTTGAGCTGATCGCCACAAAGGAAACTCCTTTTTCCTGATACTCCTTTGCCAATCTCACCAACTCTTCGTTGACGTGAATAACATAAGGACAGTGATTGCAGATAAACATGACAACCGTCGCTTTGTCTGAGGCAAGGTCTGCCAGCTTATAGGTGTTGCCACTGATGGTATCTGGAAGTTCAAAGGAGGGGGCTTTCGTGCCCAGGGCCAACATGGTGGATTCTTTTAGTGCCATAAGGTTATTTTAAACATTCGGGGTTTATCCCGAGTATGTACTTTTCTACAACAGATATTTGTGCAGCTTGTTCCGCCCCGGCAAACCCGGAGATCATATTTTCCTTTATCCTCTCGCCAGCCTGTTTGGTAATTTCACCTGCAAGGGGAATAAAGGACCAATGCCACCTTTCCTCGAAATACCCCGTGGGCCGGTTAGGTGTATATGGCTGGCAAAAACCAAATTCTTCGGCGTGCTTCAAAAGCCATTCGTATTCTTTCAACCCTTGCCCTTGACTGAAATAACTATTCTCGAAATTGTTTAAGTCAATATCTGTTCCCCAATGATGTCGGCTGGTCCCTGGCATGGAGCTGTATTCCAGGATCTTTAATGCTCTTTGCATGGGATCAAACTCGTTTTGGTTTTTGTCTTTTTCCTCTGCAGCAAACCACTTTCTTTCCCAAATTCCTTTTTGGTAATCAAAATTTCTGGTGGCAGAGAGTATGGTGAAGTTGATGCCTTCGTTTTGAGCTGCTTGATGCATCTTTTTAAAGGCATCATAGGCCTCCCTTCTTAACAGGCGGTCATCCCGGTCCGAGTATTTTGCATCTATGGTAGCAAATAAGCGATGTTGGGTTGGGTCAAATTTTCCAAGAAGGTACTCTAAGGGAAAAAGTGAGTCAGGTTTTGCAACATTGGCTTCTTCCGAGGTGGTTGTCTTGGGCTGATCGATTTTCTCTGGCGGTGTGTCAGGTTCTGAAGTGCAGGAGGAAAGAAATAAAATTCCAAGGAATACAACTTTAGGAAATAGCCAGCCTTGAAGGCTTGAAGCCAAACAGCCCCTTTTCGCAGATAGACTTTGCGACAATTTTTGAAACCATACTTTTCCACAGATCATTTCCATCTAAAATACTGCTACGGCAGGCCTGCCCGTCTATCCAAAGGAGCTCCTTGTTATAAGTGCGAATATCCTCAATTTGACGGCTTTCCAATAAATGGCGGTACAAAAATTTAAGGTCATCCTTTACCGGAATATTCTGCGAATTCAATTCTTGCCCTGTTGAGCTT
>JABDJM010000366.1 GCA_013002475.1 Saprospiraceae bacterium
ACTTGAAGTTCCTTTCGATCTCTTCATCCGATCGAATACTTTCAAGGAATTGCTCAGGATGATTAAATATCTTGGTCCAATCGACAGGGTCTGCCCACAACCCGAACCGGGCCGAATTATTTCCAAGGTCTATGACTTCGAATGTAGGCTTGTTGGGTAAATACCTGGAACCCCTCCCGATCATTAGCAGGTATAGAGTAAATGATCTTGTGGCACGATTAATGATGATCGTTTCAATACTAGGTTCATCAAAGCCTGTAGTCAAAATACTTACCGAAGTAAGTATGGCATCCGGTTTATTTCTGAACCATTCCAGGATCTCTTTACGTTGGATCTTAGTATGTGAATTGTCCAGGTGTCTTACATCATACCCGGCAAATTTGAAACTTTCATACACCTGTTTGCTGGTGTTGATCCCGTTATTAAAGATCAGGGTTTTTTTGCCCTTAGATCTTTGCTCATAGGCGTACAGCAACTTTCCCTGCATGACGCTATTCGTGTAAAGCTCCTCCGAGGACTTCACCGTATAATCCCCGTTGATCCCGATCTTCAGTGTACTTAAGCCCACGTCATAGCTGTAGGTATTTGCCTTGGCCAAAAAGCGGCGATCCACTAAATACTTGATGGTACTACCGGAAATTAATTCCCGGTAAGCGGTTTTCATCGGGATCTTATTATTCGAACTTAATGGGGTTGCTGTTACTCCGAGGATGAAGCATTCCTTGAAAAACTTAAATAGTTTATGGAAAGAATTATAGTGAGCTTCATCAATGACTACCAAGCCAATTTTATCCATGGTAAACTTCTCGTCGTTGAGACGATTATTCAAAGTCTCTACCATGGCCACAAAGCACATGTAATCTTTTTGGTCCGGTAGCTCCTTGACCTGACTAACGATGACTTTGTTTTTTACCCCAAAACTTTCAAGCATGGAAGCTGTCTGCGTGGAAAGCTCGATGCGGTGAGTAAGGATGAGTACCTTTTTCTTTTTCTCCTGGATATATTTTCTCGCGATCTCAGAAAACACCACGGTCTTACCACCGCCGGTTGGCAGCTGGTACAAGAGTTTGTAATCATGGGATTGAGTTTGAAACCGGGAAAAGATCTGTTCAAGATCGTTGCGCTGATATTCATACAGCACTTTCGCGGATTCTCCTCTTTTTAATGCAGCTCGGTCCAAATTCTTTTCTTAAAAAAAACCCTACAAAGATAACCGCATTTAAGGGCCGTGTGGGAAGAATTGAGCATCTTTTTTTCGATTTGGAAAAAAACTTTTGATTGGGGCAAACGTATTAAGAGCCTATGCTCTTCAAACAGATATTCGGCTATATGCTCCTTTTCAGCTTTTTAGGCTTTTTAGGATATAAGTTTTACCACTTTTTTGGACAAAAAGACTTCGGAGCCGAAGCCATCGCCATTCTGGCACTGGTCCTGATCATTATCCTTTTTGCAGTATCAAAGATCCTTAGGAATTAAGTAGGCCACTAGCTAATGGCTCCTGGCTGTTAGCAATTTATGTTTGGAAAATACTTTCGACAATTTCAGATTCCTTCCCGCACCCCCCAACCCCCAACCAGAGGTTGGCAGGCCTAAAGGGGGAGGCCACGCAAACCAGCTGATGGCCCCTCATTGAACCTCGGAAAAGGCAGATAGTTGGCGAATGGTTGGTTGATGGTGGGTGGATCGTTGGAAAGATGAATACTGAGGCGAACCTGCCTGCCAAGGCAGGTAGGCAGGGGTCTCTGACCTCTCGCCGAATAATAGCCCCAGCGGGGCGTGATTTTTCTAGATCAAATTATCAAAACAATTCCAGCTCCGGAGGAGCGTAATTTCCCCCCGTTGAACCTCGGAATTGCTAGTCGCTAATACGAATAGTGGGGATTGTGATTTCTGAGGCGAAGGTCTCTGACCTCTCGCCGGATGAACCATGGATCAACAATCTCTCCAACCTGCCTGCATGCCGAAGGCATGGGGTGAGCGATGGGCATAGACAATATTAGATTTCTTCCCGCACCCCCCAACCCCCTAGGGGGAGGCCACGCAAACTAGCTGATGGCCCCTCATTGAACCTCGGAATTGCTAGTCGCTAAATACGAATAGTGGGGATTGTGATTTCTGAGGCGAAGGTCTCCCGACCTCTTGCCAGATTACACGCAAAGCGGTCGGGAGACCGGTTGCTCATTGGCCAGCCAAATATGCCATGCTCTATAAAACCCTAGCTGGAAGTAATATTGCACCTAATTGAACCAAGAATTGCTAGTAGCAAGCGGCAAGAAGCCAAAAGCAGATTACTTGCCACAAAGACACGAAGTTCACGAAGAAGCACAAAAGGAAGGGATCAGTAAGCCCAAGTTATTGGCAAGATGAATACTGAGGCGAAGGTCTCTGACCTCTCGCCAAATAATTTTACCCGGGACCTGGTACCCGGGACCTGAAACCCTTTTAAAGATATTCCGCCGCGAACGTATCTCCATCCCTAAGGTCCCCTGATCTGAGACCTTTTGTAAACCAGCGCATCCTTTGCTCTGAAGTTCCATGGGTGAATGATTCGGGAACTACATATCCCTGCGACTGGCGTTGCAAGCGATCATCCCCAATGGCATGAGCGGCATTCAAGGCTTCCTGAAGATCGCCTTCCTCTAAAATTTTTTTCATTTGGTGAGCATGGTGTGCCCAAACTCCGGCAAGGAAATCAGCCTGAAGTTCCAGACGTACAGATAGCTCATTGTATTCTGCCTTGGGAAGACGTCGCCTTTGCGATTGTACCTCGCGGGTTATGCCCAGTAGATTTTGAACATGATGACCTACCTCATGAGAGATCACATAGGCCATGGCAAAGTCACCAGGCGCGTTGAACTTCCTCTTTAGGTCATCATAAAAACTCAGGTCTATGTATAACTTGGAATCGCCGGGACAATAAAATGGACCCGTTGCTGCGCTGGCATAACCACAAGGGGACTGAGTTTGACCAGTGAATAAAACCAGGATAGGTTCTTCGTAGCGACGTCCAAGTTGTTCGGGAAACAACTCCCGCCAGACGTCCTCGCAATCTTTAAGTACTACTGAAACGAATTGAGCTAATTCTTCCTCCGCTTCGTTTACCGGGCCAGTTGGGACCGACTGTCCTTGCTGCTGTTGCTGAACCTGTTGTAAAACTTCGGAGGGATCCTGGCCCATGAAGAGGGCCAAGCCAATTAATAAGAGTGAACCGATTCCTAGTCCTGTTCCAACTCTTCTTACTTGTCGGCGTCTCCTATCCTCAATGTTCCGACTACCTTCTCGTCCTTCCCAGCGCATAATCTATTTGTTTGGTGATAAAGCCTTAAAAATAATATTTGACGGGCGCCATCCCTATATTTACCAGCAAAAAATGCCTTCCAAAAAAGAAATTCTAAATAAGCTGAAGATCCTGATAGCCAGAAAGTTTGATTCGGATAAGGAGGCCTTTGATTTTTTTAACAAAAACGGGAATACGACCCTGGAAAAATCAGAACTCAAAAAACTTCTTCAGGATGCAGGGGTAGGGTGGATCACAGATGAAATTGCAGCACGCCAGATCATCGCCAAGTTTGATGATGATAAAAATAGCAGCCTAAGCTGGAAGGAATTTAAGAAAGCAATTAAAGCTTTGGCGGACGAAGAAAACTGGTAGTCTGGAACCTGTGACCCGGGACCCGGAACCGGATTTGCCCGCTACCAACAGCTCATCGCCAACCGCTCATTGCTCACCGCCCACTGCCCACTGCCCACGGCTCACAGCTCACCGCCCATTGCTGGGAATCTGCTACCCATACCAAAGGCATGCAGGCCTACGGGGCTCAATAGCTC
>JABDJM010000403.1 GCA_013002475.1 Saprospiraceae bacterium
TTGCGGATTCTTGAAATATCCACTTTGTTTGGAGCACTTACTAAGTATACACCGGCAAAGATCAGCAGGCCGGCAATCACAAAAAGGATCTGAAAAGTATCCTGTCCCACCCATAATGAGATCATCCCGGCGATTAGGGGTTGCAGGTAAATGTAGACACTAACGATGGAGGGGTTTAGCTTTTTTATTGCGTAAGCATTTAACGCATAGGTGGCTGCTGTAGTGAAAATTAAGACATAGGCAAAGGCGACCCAGGTTTCAATTTGAAAAGAACTCCAATTGATCTGTTCGACCTGAAAAATTCCTGCTGGGAACACCACAAAGGATCCAGCTAAAAATAACCAGGCAATAATGGTCATTGGATTGTACTTGTTCATTAGGGGCTTGACCAAAACCAGATACATGCCGTAACTCACTGCGTTGATCATTATCATCAAATCCCCAAGCCAATACGAATTTTTCCCTGCTGAACCGGAACCCTGGGAAATGAGCAGGGCTGCCCCGGCAGCGCCAAGGGCGATCCCTAGAAGTTTCTTTGAAGTGATTGGTTCCTTCAGGATGATACTGGCAAGGATTAAAACTGCCAATGGGGTACTTAGCATGATCAGGCTTGCATGAATAGGTGTCGTTTTTTCCAAACCCATAAAAAAGAACAACTGATTCATGGCAACACCAAAGATCCCGCACAGAAAAAGTCTACCCCAGTCTGCTCGGTCAACTTTTTCTTTGATGAAGAATACCCGAACCAGCTGAAACAGGATCAGACCAAATAATACCCGGAACAGCACAAAGGGAATCGGAGGAATGTAACCACCATTAAGAACACTTTTCGCCACGGTGTAATTAGCCCCATAGATGAGAGCTACACTGAATAATGCCGCATGTGGAAAAAACTTGCTCAATGGAAACAGTTCTAAGACAGGGATTTACATTGAACCTTTAACCATTCAACTTCTTTTTCGGAAAGGTGGGGGCTGAGTTGTTCAAACACTTTTTTGTGGTAGTTATCCAACCAGATGACTTCCTCTCTTCTTAACATCGGAAAGTGAATTAACTTCTGGTCAATTGGGAATAGAGTCAGATTTTCAAATTGGTAAAATTGCCCAAAATCTGTTTCGGGGCCTTCAACGCACAAGATCAGGTTTTCAATACGGATGCCGTATTCACCCGTCTTATAAAAACCAGGCTCATTTGAAGTAAACATGCCCGGCAGGAATTCCTGGCTTGAGCGTCCGGACGCACCAGACCCAATCCCTTGCGGCCCCTCATGTACATTCAGGAAATGTCCAACCCCGTGACCTGTACCGTGGCCATAGTTTAAACCAGCCTTCCAAAGGGGTTGTCTGGCCAGGACATCCATTTGTGATCCACAGGTACCCTTAGGGAAAACAAGGCAGTCTATGGCTATATGTCCCTGCAGAACCCTGGTGAAATTTTCTCTTTGCTCTTGCGTAGACTCTCCCAGGCATACAGTTCGTGTGATATCTGTTGTTCCTTCATGGTATTGACCTCCGGAATCAAGTAGCAATACTCCCTCCGCCTTAATATTTGCACAGCTACCTTCTTCAGGGCGATAATGCACAATGGCTCCGTTTCCCCGGTAACCAACGATGGCGTCAAAGCTCTCCTCAACATAACCCGGATGCTCCGCTCTCAGACCCGCAAGCTTCAAGGCTACCTCTGTTTCAGGAACCTCTCTTTCTTTCAGGACTTGCTCTAACCACATAAACAACCTGGTTAAGGCGATCCCGTCATAGACCATTGCATTTCTGATCCCTTTGACCTCCGTTTCATTTTTACAGGCCTTCAATAATTGGCTTGGTAATGGACTTTCATGTTTTTTTCCGGGAATGGCATTGTAAAGGGGATATGCCAGGGAGGCGGGATCACACCAATAAGTCTGCTCACCGGAGCAGGACCCAAGAAAACCTTTGGCCTCTTCATAGGCATGAAGGTTTACACCAGAACTTGCCAGCTGGTCTCTGATTTCTGCTGTCTTACTTGCGTCGATAAAAAGATGAGCTTCTTTCTCTCCTATAAATAAGTAGGAGATGTTCACAGGAGAGTGAGATATATCCCTTCCTCTGATATTCAGAATCCAGGCAATATCATCCAGGGTAGAACAAATTATCCATTGGCAATTTGCTGCCTGCATTTTCTCCCGAAGGATATTGATTTTCTGATCCTGGGCTTTCCCGGAATATCTTGTCTCAAGTAAAAAGGCAAGTGTATTTGGCATCCCGGGCCGATCTAACCAGGTCTCTTGAATAAGATCGACCTCAGGATCCAGGCTTATCTTTTTTGGTTCAAACTTTTCACTTAGGCTGTCAATTTGCTTTGCTGACCTTAACCAACCATCCAATCCTATAGTTTGTCCTGCTGATAAGTTTTCTTCAAGCCAAAGGAGGTGCTCAGGAGTATGGGGGATCAATAATTTATGAAGTTCCATTTCGGAACCCTTGAGTTGTTCTTCGGCTTGTAGGAAATACCGGGAATCCGTCCAAAGCCCTGCATGGTCTTTTGTAATAATCACTGTCCCGGCAGATCCGTCAAACCCGGAGATCCATTTCCGGGCCTGCCAATGGTCGGCAACGTACTCACTTTGGTGAGGGTCGGTGGAAGGAATGATATAAGCATCGATGCCCTTTTTGAGCATGGCTTTTCGCAAAGCTGATATTCTAGCGTTAATTGTCATACGTGCCAAATAAAATTTTTTTATTGAAAAGTGGCCTTGGGAATATTGTCACAAAGGAGCAGTTTTTTGTCAGATTGAGTGCGCGCATTGTTTCTTTTCGAAACTAAAAATTCTAGATTATTGTTGATTTTTTGAGGCCAAAATTGAATTCTCAATAGTTTTGGCATATATTTTGCTATTAAGGAGACTTTTTCTCAAAAATCGAAGATTTAGAACCTGAAAAACCGTGGATTGATGAGCTTCAAGATGGAATCCTTTGTCACACTAATTTGCGATAATTCCTCCAACTATCACGTAAATAGTTTTGATTGGGAGTGCTTATGGTTAATGACCTGCCTCCACAATATCCATCCAAGACAAAACAAATTAATTCACACTAGACACCCAGAACATTAATAGATGCTAAAGCAGAATTTATCACAGAAGATGCTTCAGAAGCTGTCTCCGCAGCAGATTCAGCTAATGAAGCTGTTGCAAATTCCTACAGCAACACTGGAGCAAAGGATCAAAGAAGAGTTGGAGGCAAATCCAGCTTTAGAAGAAGGAGAGGAGAACGAGGAACTTCTGGATAATACTCGTTCAGATGCTGACGAAAAAGATGACTTTGAAGAGAATGATGAACCCGTTAGAGAGGAAGAGTTCGAACTGGAAGAGTATCTAAATGAATACATCGAAGATGACCCCTCTAGTTATAAACTTCAGGTAAATAATTACTCTGCTGATGAGGAGGAAAAAACGATTCCCATTGCAGTCGAGGACACCTTCCACGAATATTTGGAGACGCAATTAGGAATGGCCGATCTCGCCAATGAGCGCGAGGTAATGATCGCAGAGCAAATTATTGGAAGTATAGATGATGATGGGTATTTAAGGAGAGAGCCGTTGGCAATCATTGACGACCTATTATTTGCCCAGAATATTACCAGTTCAGAAGATGAGGTTCTTTGCATCCTAAAAAAGATCCAACGTTTTGATCCACCCGGGACAGGTGCCCGCGATCTACAGGAATGTTTGAGTCTTCAACTGAGTTACAAAATTGAAGTAGAATCTGAGTTGCACAGCGACGAAGAGCATCATAACATACTTTTGGCTCAACGTATCATTGACGAGTACTTCAATGAATTTTCGAAGAAACATTTTCAAAAACTTCAACGCTACCTGAGTATTTCAGAGATGCAATTGAAGGATTGTATAGAGGAAATCCTGAAGTTAAATCCTAAGCCAGCGAGTGGGTACAAGGGATCCGGAAGTAGGACCAGCCACTATATAGTTCCTGACTTCACCATTGTTAACCGTGATGGTGAGTTGGAGTTGACACTGAACTCAAGAAACGCTCCCGATCTTCGGATCAATGAGCAGTATAAGGATATGCTTCAAACCTATAAGGTGAACAAGCAGAAAAAGAAGTCCGATAAAAAAGAAAAGGAAGCTATTCTCTTTATTAAGCAAAAGATAGATTCTGCTAAATGGTTTATTGATGCTATCCGGCAACGGCAGCAAACCATGTATAAGACCATGTATTCTATCATGCAGTATCAGTACGATTACTTTTTAACAGGTGATCAGAAAAGACTGAAGCCGATGATCCTGAAGGATATTGCTGACATTACAGGCTTGGATATTTCTACGGTAAGCCGTGTTGCCAATTCAAAGTTTGTACAAACGGAATTTGGAACCATGCGGTTGAAGGACTTTTTCTCAGAGTCTCTTCAGACAAGTACAGGAG
>JABDJM010000419.1 GCA_013002475.1 Saprospiraceae bacterium
GCCTATGGGCACATGGGAAGAAAGCCTGGCAAGAAAAAGATCAGAATAGGCCAAAATGGAAGGTCCAGAGAGAAAGTAGTTGAGACTTTCACCTGGGAAAAACTGGACATGGTACCTAAGATCAAAAAGCTATTTAAGCTCAAATAAAAAAAGCCCCGACCAGTCGGGGCTTTTTTTATTATCAACCCAGATCTATTTTTGGATGATAATCCTAGTGGCTCTTACGGATTCATCACTTATCAATTCAAACAAATAAGTACCATTTACATAGCCCTCCAGGGACAATTCACTTCTTCGTCCATTGTATTCCCTAATCAGTTTTCCTGTTGAAGAAAACACTCTGATCTTTTCAAATTCCACATCCTTCAGGAATACTTTTTCGGATGCCGGATTTGGGTAAACAAGCCCAGATTCATCATCATAAATATCTTCTGTCGATGAAGGTCCCGCAAGGACAACTGTAGTTGTGTTGATAGGTTCCAGGTCCAGTGTTCCCTCAGAATCATTGATCATTCGGCCACCTATAATTTCAAAGTTAAAGGGTGTGTCAGCCGACACGTTGTTGAACTCTACACTGACCGTTCCAACTTTTCCGGCTCCGCTCATAACCATCCCATCACTTTTTGCCCAACCAATGGCAACCACACCAATTTCTTTATGATTGATCTCATAGACATTGTTCTGAACATCACCAAACCAGCCATCCAATTGAAGATCGATTTTATCTATATCAACAAGGCTAGGGTCATAGTTTAAAGTGAATACAAACCCCAGAGCACCTGCTACCGCATTATCTGCATCTCCGAGAATAAGGTCGAAATCGTATTGTGTTTCAGATTCCACATTTTGAGGAAGGTCAACATACAATGGCGCGCCCACTGATCGGCTATCCGGATCCTCGACGAACCCATGCATTTGACCGTAATTCAGTTCGATCACATCAACATCAAGATCGTTAATGTCACCGTCCCCGTTACAGTCAATGTATTTATAGTTTGTCATTGACACAGGCGTGGAATTAGCCCAATCTGACGCTCCAACGCCTTGCCAGGCAGAGCTGACGCTTGCCCTTGCAGGCCCTTCTGCTCCCGAAGCCAAGGCCACCCAAAGGACATCCTCATTATTGGCAACTCCATCATTATTGGGATCGCCGGGCCAAACACATTCTTCTTCAAAAATGACTAGTACTGAATCCGTTTGTGAACACAAGTTTGGATTGTAAACAGTAACTGTAATAAAGGTATCTGTGGGAGGACTTACCAGGGTACTTTGGCAATCTACACAGGAAACCAATGACTCCGGCCCCCACTGATATATTACGGCGTTAGGAGCTTCGACACTAAGTGAAATAGACTGTCCGTCACAATGGATGGCCGTATCAGCCAAGGCAGCTATCCCTGTATCAAGGATAAAGTCTTCTGTGACAAAGGGACAATTGTTATCATCCGAAACGCTGACAGAATAATTGCCTGCCGGTACTCCTGAAAGCACTCCGTCGCTTGTCTGAGATCCATCGGACCAAAAATAGGCATACCCTCCTACCCCACCTTCCGCAATAACCCCGGCCTCGCCATTTGATTGATCCAAGCTCGGGCAGTTCAAATATCCTAGACTAACCGTTAGGGCTGGTGGTTCACCAATGGAATAAGACCCTACATCTGTACAACCGTTAGCATCGCTGACGGTGAGAAAATAGGTCCCTGGTGCCAAAGAGGAAAGGTCCTCAAAGGATGAACCATTCGACCAGGTAAACTCATAAGGCGGAGTCCCGTCAACAACTGTAATGTTGATGGAGCCATTGTTTTGCTGATAGCAACGGACATCATTAACTACCGCAGTGTCGATCACTGGGTTTAAATTTTGGACCTCAAAGGTATCGGCGATCGAAAACCCTATGTCATCCATGATGTTCGCGGTGTAGGTTCCCGGGTCTAAGTTGGTGATCAGATCTCCCGCACCGGTGTATCCATTGGGCCCGTTCCAGTTAATGTTCAAAGGTGGAATTCCTCCTTCGACAAATAATCTGATCTCGCCGTAATTATTATTAAGACAACCCGGGTCAATGACTACTCCCTCCGAAACTAACTTTTGGCCACCCGTAGGAATGGCAGTAATTTTTATTTCTCCGGGGATGGTTTGTAATGGGATTGTGTTAAAGTCCGTGTCTACAATTTCAATGGGAGTGGGATCTCCTGAAAATTCGATCGGGGTAATATCATCCAGATTGCCCACTACATCAAAACAAAGGGTAAACATGGACTGCCGTTCGGTAACCGAATATGGTTCGAATCCAAACCAACTGCAGGTTAGCTTGCCCTGGTCGGTGAAATTAGTTCCATAAAAAGGAGATGTGGGAAGACCTGTGGTCGTCACTGAGCTATAAGTCACTACTGTGGGATCCCAAGCTACTGTAAACTGGAAAGACAGGATCGGCGAAGAAGGATGAACATTTGCTTCTACGCATACCTGACTACCCACTGTAGCCTCCAGGTTTGTTGCACTTAAAAACCAATAGTCCTGAGAAAAGGCAAAAAATGGAAGAATTAAAAAGGCTGTAAGGACAGCATACCTACAATTCATGGGATTCGATTTGGTGATCATGTTATGGGGATATTCAAAAATAACCATTAATGACCTTCAATGCAGGGAAAATACCTACCCCAAAACCATTAATTCCGCCATTTGTTATCTCTCTAATATGAGCTTCCGATCACTAAATTAAAGCCCCTATTTGTATCTTTGCACTTCCAATTTTGATTCACTGAAAAGGACCTAACCATGGGAAACATCCGTCGACATCCAGATCATTTTAAATCTCGCCACATAGGCATTTCAAAAACTGAAAAAAACGAAATGCTGGAGGAAATTGGCGTGGAGGATCTGTCCACCCTGATTAACCAGACAATTCCTTCAAATATTCGAAGCCAATCTGACCTGAATATTCCGGATTCGCTATCTGAATTCAAATATCTAAAAGAGATAGCCGAAACGGCCTCAATGAACCAGGTTTTCAGATCATACATTGGACAGGGATACTATGGCACCATCACACCGCCTGTCATTGCAAGGAATATCTTTCAAAATCCTGGTTGGTACACTCAATACACCCCTTATCAGGCAGAAAT
>JABDJM010000434.1 GCA_013002475.1 Saprospiraceae bacterium
AAAGGGTCTGGTCAGCTTGACAGTTTATGGTCGGGGGAAGATCGGGCTCTGATGGTGGATCATCATCCGGCCAAAGTAGGATTACAATTGGAGGAATTGCAGCGAACGAAGCATACCACCATTTCCACCAGGGAGTTGCTATAATTTTACTTTCGCTATCGGCCAGATTAATATCCGCCCAGGGAACTTCCAGGATACCGGAAGTGTCCTGGCTTGGTGCCTGAGAATAGACATTTCCTGAAATAGTAAAAAAAACTGCCAGGGCAATGACATGGCAGCAGTATCGGATAATACCTATTCTGTTTTTTCTCATGGCATAAACACTTTGGGGTTACGGGAAATCCCGAACCAGGAATATTTCTTTTACAGAATTACCTAAGAAGCTTGTCATTCTTCAAGAATTTTGCTTGCCACAGAGATGACTTTTATCATTTTAGACAGGTTGCACCAGGGAAATGTGACTTTGATTACAATCTACTAATGAGGTTTTCAGGACCTTGTGGGCAAACCCTGATGTATGATTCGTTGGAGTACAATTTTTGCATTGCTGTTATTTGCGACTTTGAGTTTTTCCCAATCTCCATTTCCGGAGATTTCCCTGAGTGATGTCTCGGTAGATAACCTGGGCGGTATTCAATCCTATGCCTTTGGGCAGCATAATGGCAAGTGGTTGATCCTTGGTGGTCGGTTGGATGGCCTGCACCGGAGACAACCCTGGGCTAGTTTTGATCCACAGGGGAATAACACGCAGATCATAGTGGTTGATCCTCAGGCCAGAAACACCTGGAAGGCCTCGGTGGAATCACTTCCTCTCAGTTTGAAAGACCAGTTGAGTTCAACCAATATGGAATTCTATCAGGAAGATGAAAACTTGTATATCATTGGTGGATATGGATACAGTGAAATGGCCGAGGATCACATTACTTATCCTTTTTTAGCGGCCATAAATGTTCCCTCTTTAATTGAGGCAGTTATTAATGGGCAGGACTTGCTGCCGAGTTTCCAACAAATACAGGATCCACAATTTCAGGTAACCGGGGGAAGGTTAGAAAAAATCTACGATACCTATTATCTGGTGGGAGGCCAGAAATTTATGGGTCGCTATAATCCCATGGGCCCTGATCATGGGCCAGGATTTATCCAGGAATACACAAACCAAATCAGAAAATTCCGGATACAGAATGATGGTGATAACCTATCAGTGACTTTTCTACCCGCCTTCACGGATGAAGATCAGTTACACAGAAGAGACTATAATGTGGTACCGCAAGTCCTACAAAACGGGGAAGAAGGCTTGACAGCATTTTCGGGTGTTTTTCAGCATACGGTGGATTTGCCCTTTTTGAATAGTGTCAATATTGACAGCTCAGGATATTCTGTTAACGAAGGCTTTTTACAATACTACAATCACTACCACTGTCCGGTGGTTCCATTGTATTCGAGCACAGACAATGAAATGCACAATATCTTCTTTGGAGGAATAGCTCAATTTTATGATGATAACGGTGTGATGGTTCAGGATAATGATGTTCCATTTGTAAATACCATTGCCAGAGTTTCACGAAATGCTACTGGGGAAATGACGGAATCCAAATTGCCAGTGGAACTACCTGAGCTGATTGGGGCCGGAGCTGAATTTATCCCTAATCCAGATATAACAACCTTCTCAAATGGAGTTATTGATCTGGATGCGCTGCCTGAAGAGAAAATTTTGCTTGGGTATATTTTTGGCGGGATCAAAAGTTCTCAGCCAAATATTTTCTGGATCAACGATGGGACACAAAGTCAGGCTGAAAGAAGGATCTTCGAACTGTACCTGGAAAATGGAGATCCAAATTCTACCATCGAAACTAGCAACTCGGATAAACTGAAACCTGTCGTTTATCCGAACCCAACTTGGGGAAATGTTTATATCCACTTTCATTTGGCAGATGCTAAGCCTGTTGAAATAGATTTTCGGTCTATCAATGGGCAAATGATTTTGGCCAAGCAATTTGACGGCCTTCCAGTAGGGGATAATTGGATCGAAGTTTCTTTTCCCAATATCGAAATGAGCGGTGCCGTATTTTGTACTATTCGGGCAGGTGATGAATCAAGGACGGTAAAAGTACTATTGGTTGAATAAAAAGAATCGTGCAATATTTTCTCATTAAAACAGACGCTGTTTAATTTTTTCCTGATATGAAATTCTTGTTTGCTTCAATCACGATTATTTCCCTTGTTCTCATTTTTTCGAATTGCGGAGATTCTTCTCAGGACAAAGAACTCCCTACACATATTACGCCTGCGGTTATGAGCAAGGGGCTTAGTCTGTTGCAGCAAAACTGTTTTACTTGCCATAGCCCGGATGCAAACCTTGAAAACCGCCTGGCTCCCCCCATGGTTGCCGTTAAAGAGCACTACATGGGCAAAAAAATAACAGAGGAAGCATTCATAGAGTCCATTATGAAATTTATGAAGGATCCAAAAGAGGAGGATACTAAAATGCCGGGTGCCATTAAGAAATTTAGTTTGATGCCCAAAATGGCCTTTCCGGATGAGCAATTAAAAACCATGGCCACCTATCTGTATTATGCAAATATGGAAAAGCCGGATTGGTATGCTGAACACAGAGATGAGGAAAGAAAAAACTATGAACAAAGTTTAACCCCAGAGGAAAAGGTATTCCTAAAAAAAGGTCAGGAATATGCCATGGCCACCAAATCCGTTCTTGGTAAAAACTTAATGGGTGCTCTGAATAAAAAAGGAACGGATGGAGCTTTGACATTTTGTTCGGAAAGAGCGATAACCCTAACCGATAGTATGCAGAACCATTTAGGTGTTGGGATCAAGAGAGTTTCTGATCAGTACAGGAATCCGGATAACACCGCCGATCTCAATGAATTGCAATATATCCTACAGAGCAAAAATCAAATGAAGCAGGGGGGTGAGGCGATCCCTAAGGTCTTTAGCAAGGGAAAAAAGATGGTAGGCTATTATCCTATCACCACCAATCAGATGTGTCTTCAATGCCATGGTAAAAAGGATAAGAATATCCTCAGCACTACCCAGGATAAATTATCAGAGCTATACCCAGAGGATAAAGCTTTCGGTTACGATATCAACGAACTTCGGGGAATCTGGGTGGTAGAGATGCCGAAGGAGGAACACTAGTCATTATTCCATTTAGAGATAATCATTAATGATGTTCTCCAGTAACTCCTGGCGGCCGCTAATTTGGGTGGGCTCTCCTTTCTTGGCCGCCAGTCTCGACAATTGAGCCAGTGTCATCTTCCCTTGTTCAAAGCGCTTCCCTTCTCCACGGTCAAAAGAACTGTACCGCCTTTTTCTGATCTTTTTGTAATCGGATTCCTTAAGGATTTTTTCTGCGGCAAGTAGTGCACGGGCAAAGGCGTCCATGCCACCGATGTGAGCATAAAAAAGATCCTCCAGATCTGTGGAATTCCGTCTTGTCTTGGCATCAAAGTTTACTCCACCTCCCTTTAATCCTCCGGACTGAAGGAGAATGAGCATGGCTTCGGTAAGCTCAAAAAGATCCACAGGAAACTGGTCGGTATCCCATCCGTTTTGGTAGTCTCCTCTGTTGGCATCCATAGAGCCAAGTGCTCCCGCATCTGCGGACACCTGCAGCTCATGGGCGAAGGTGTGAGAGGCTAAGGTTGCATGGTTGACTTCCACATTGATCTTGAAATCGTCCAGAAGGTCATAGTTTTTCAAAAAGCCAAGCACAGTAGCACTGTCAAAATCATACTGATGTTTCGAGGGTTCCATTGGCTTGGGTTCAATGAAAAACCATCCTTTGAATCCCTGCTTGCGGGCATAGTCTTTTGCCATATGAAGAAACCGCGCAAGATGATCCTGTTCGCGTTTCATGTCGGTATTCAGCAATGACATGTATCCTTCCCGGCCGCCCCAGAAGACATAGTTTTCACCCTTGAGTTTGAGTGTAACATCCAGGGCATTCTTTACCTGAGCTCCGGCGAAGGCCACCACATTAAAATCAGGGTTCGTTGCCGCCCCGTTCATATATCTGGGGTGGGAAAAAAGATTCGCGGTACCCCATAAGACCTTTTTCTTATGCTGCTTCATCTTTTTAGAAACATAATCAGAAATTGTTTCCAGTCTTTTTTCCGACTCCTTAAGTGAGTCAGCTTCCTCTATGAGATCAAAGTCATGAAAGCAGAAATAGTCTATACCGATCTTATCCATGAATTCAAAAGCAGCATCGGCTTTGTCTATGGCCCTTTGGATTAGATCTGAGGATTCATTCCATGGAAACCTTTTGGTGCCCGCTCCAAATGGGTCACCACCTGTGTTCGTAAAACTGTGCCAGTAGGCCACCGCAAATTTGAAGTGCCTTGGCATGGTTTTACCCATGACTTTTTTCTTGGGGTCATAATACTTGAAGGCCAGGGAATTCTTTGAACGAGGTCCTTCAAACCTGACCTTTTTAACTCCTGGAAAATATTCTGTCCTGCTCTTTTTCATGCTTCTGATTTACCGATTAATATTTCGAGGTCTTTTTCCCATCGTTTGAAAGCGTTTTCATAATCGCATTCAGAGTCTTCGGGAATGTATTCCTTTTCAACTTCCAAGGAATCAAAGGCCTCCTCCAATGAAGAATATATACCACAGCCAATGCCCGCTGCTTTTGCGGCACCCACAGCTCCGCTGGTTTTCACAACCTGGATCGGCGTTTTTATCAAATTGGATAAAGTGGTAGAAAACACTTTAGATCGAAATAAATTATCATTTCCTACTCTGATCTGTTTTGGTTTGAAACCCAAATCCTGTAGCATCCGAAATC
>JABDJM010000437.1 GCA_013002475.1 Saprospiraceae bacterium
GTCCTGGTTTTGACCGATTCAACTATCCTGACCCAGCCAGCAGATTCAACATTTTTTGCAGGGTTAGATTCAAGCCTGATAGACACGGTTTTCACCCGGAAAAGATATTTGACTGTTGGTGCGGTGGCAATTTCCTCCAACTTTGGCAACAGGATCCATTCCATGGATCTGGCCCCTAAGGTTAATCAGGGGGTACAGGTACTCATGGAGGAAGATGAACTAAAAGTTTACGAGTTTCAACCTCAGCCAGGAAAAATGGTTGATGCCTGGACCACACCTTTCCAAAGAGCGCGGCTAGACAGGAGAGGACTCTTATCTGCTTTGTCAGGAAACTTAGGAACAACCCCGGGAAAAGAGCCGGTAAAACAATCCCCACCTGATCAAAAGGTCCAGGGTTTAGAGATCGAAGATGGGTTACTTTTTCAATCAGAATTTTCAGAGCCGGAAGTCATTGCAGAAATTGATCAGGATGTCCTCGAAGTTGAAGAGGACAATACACCGATACGGCTGGATCTCCCAGTACAATCACCCCCGCCGGTTTCAAATTCCCAGGACCTGGTCATAGGCAAAAAGTTTAGTCCCTCCAGGATCATTCCTTACCGTCTCAGGTTTAGAACAGACTTGCTAACTACTACCCTGGACAACAGTTTATTGTTTGGTGGTCTTGATAATTTTGCCGCAGAGCCCATGCCAACCTCCATTGGTGGAGTTCCTACGGTTGACCCCAGTCAAAATGAAAATTTGGGTTATCAGAATCAACCGTTGGGAATATTGTTGAAAGCCAACGTCAAGGATCTTTTTGAAGACTATGAAATGGAAGGGGGAATAAGGATCCCAACCAGGTTCAATGGAGCTGAGTACTTTGTCTTTTTTGATGACAAAAAAAACCGGTTGGATAAGCGGTATGCCTTTTACAGAAAAAACCTCCGACTGGAAGACCAACTAAATCCTGCCACGAGGATCCTGGAAAGACGAGAGGCAACTGTTAATCTCGCCCAATATCAACTAAGATATCCTCTTGATATTTTTCGATCTGTAAGAGGGATCGCGACTGTGAGAGAGGACAAAACGACCAAGCTTGCAACGGATAGCCTGGCATTTGTTATTCCCACAGTGAGATTTCAAAGAGCCGGCTTAAGACTTGAGTATGTCTTTGATAATACCTTACCTGTTTCTCCAAATATTTTAAATGGAACCCGCTATAAAGTATATGTAGAGGCTGTCAAAAAAATCCAGGTCGATCTCATTGATGAATTTAAGTTTAGCTTGAATGAAGGTTGGTTGGGGCTCATAGGTTTTGATGCGCGTCATTATCAGCGAATTGATAAAAGATCGATCATTGCCGCCAGGCTTGCCGGAGCAAGCTCCTTTGGCCGGGAGAAAATTCTATACTATCTCGGTGGCGTCGACAATGCCATGTTCACCAGTTTCGATAGCTCCATTCCATTTCCAACAAGTGGAGATTTTGCTTACCAAACCTTGGCGACCAATATGCGGGGATTCAAGCAAAATATCAGAAATGGAAATAGCTTTGCTGTTGCAAACTTCGAGTTGAGAGTTCCATTTCTAAATTATTTCTTCAAAAGACTCCGGTCTCCGTTCTTAAAGAATTTACAGGCGATTGGTTTCTTCGATCTTGGAACTGCCTGGGAAGGTCCTACCCCATTCGATGAAGATAGTCCTATTAACTCGGCAACTATTTCTGAGCCTAATACCCCGGTTGTGATCCAGGTAAATTATTTCCGTGATCCCATTGTGGCGGGGTATGGAGCAGGGCTTCGAACTTCACTTTTTGGATACTTTATCCGATTTGACTGGGCATACGGAATTGAGACCCGGGAGGTCCAGGATAGAATGATCCACTTCAGCCTTGGTAAAGATTTTTAATGCTCGGCAGCTGCGCTAAGCTTTTCTGCATTTTCAGCAAGGACTAAGGCTTGGATGATCTCTTCAAGCTCCCCATCCATTATCTTATCCAGATTATACAAGGTCAGATTTATGCGGTGATCGGTCACCCTATTTTGAGGATAGTTGTAGGTCCTGATCTTGTCCGAACGGTCACCCGAACCCACCAGCGACTTCCGTTTTGCCGCCACCTCAGAATCGTGCTTATCTCTCTGGATCTGATACATCTTTGCAGACAAACGCTGCATGGCGATTTCTCTGTTCTTTAGCTGTTGTCTTGAATCCTGGGATTCTGCAACTATACCTGAAGGAAGGTGGGTGATACGAACAGCGGATTCTGTTTTGTTGACATGCTGTCCACCCGCTCCACTAGCCCGGTAAGTATCTATTTTCAGATCGGCCTTATTAATATCTACATCCTCTAGCTCAAACTTGGGCATAATTACCACAGTCGCCGCAGAGGTATGTACTCTCCCCTGGGACTCCGTCTTGGGAACCCTTTGCACCCGGTGAGCTCCCGACTCAAATTTTAAGATCCCAAAAACATCCTTTCCGGATATTTCCAAAACGATCTTATTATATCCTCCAACCGTTCCCTCATTCACAGAGATCACAGCTGCCTTCAAGCCTTTTTTCTCAAAAAATCGGGAGTACATCTTATAAAGATCTCCAGCAAAGATGCTGGCTTCATCACCACCTGTTCCAGAACGGATCTCAAATATCACATCCTTACTGTCCTCGGGATCTTTGGGTACCAGAAGAAGTTTTATCTGTTCTTCCATCTGACTCACCTGGGGCTCTAATTCTTCCAGCTCCATTTCAGCCAGTTCTTTCATCTCAGGATCAC
>JABDJM010000440.1 GCA_013002475.1 Saprospiraceae bacterium
ACCTATGATCACGTCCTCAATGGCCTCTACCGGGACTCCAGGGTTCCTGGCCACTAAAGATTTCAGCACATGAGCAAGAAGATCATCTGTTCTGACCGATGACAAGGACCCCCTGAACCTTCCAAAGGCAGTGCGGATCCCATCTACAATAAAAGCTTCTTTCAAAATGAAATATTGAAATTGATTTGCCTCAAATATGGCTATTTTGTTTCAAACTCTAAATCCAAAGCCGTGAGGAAGATCGTCTATTATGTTGCCATTTCTACGGATGGATATATTGCCGGCCCCGATGGAGACATCAGCAAATTTGTAGCAAATGGAAAGGGTGTCCAAAAGTACCTGAAGGACTTGAAAGGTTTTGACACAGTGATCATGGGAAAAAACACCTACGAACTGGGCTATAGTTTTGGAATGAAGCCAGGCGAAAACCCCTACCCTCACATGAGATGTTACGTGGTCTCTGATTCTTTGAAATTGGAACAAGGACCTAGCGATATCAATATAGTATCACTTGATCTCAATTTTATCCGGCAACTAAAAGATCAGGAAGGCACAGATATTTATTTATGCGGGGGTGGAATGCTGGCAGGCTGGCTTCTGGAAAATGACATGGTGGACTCCTTAAAGTTGAAAATAAATCCCATTCTTCTTAAAACTGGAATACGTTTATTTGGTTCTTCTAAAAAGAGATTCCATCTGGATCTAAAAAATTGTCAGATTTTTAATGACATCCAGGTCAATGAATACGATATTCAATATTAATTTCAACCCGCCGAAAGAAACCCCTGGAGAATTCCTCTTATTGTAAATCGCACAAATATATTTTGATCAAGATATGACTGAATTGACAAGCACCGACACCGCCAAATCAATTGCTTCAAAGGAAGTATCGGGCCGCCTTATTGAAGAGGGAAATGAAAAGTTCTATAAGATCTCCAACTTTGATCAAATGAGGCCATTCTTCATGAGCATACTAAGTGCCTATGATCATTGGATGTTTATTTCAAGTACAGGTGGTTTATCTGCAGGTCGAAAAAATAGTAGCAGGTCGCTGTTCCCCTATTATTCGGACGATAAAATATCCGAGTCTTACGAGGTAACAGGCAGCAAAACAATTTTTCAAATATCAAGCGAAGGCAAACAAATTTTGTGGGAACCCTTTTCACAGAGACAGGCAGGCACCTTTTCAATCGAAAGGAATCTTTACAAAAATACATACGGGAACAAAGTGCGCTTCGAAGAGATCAATCATGATCTGGGCTTAACCTTTTCCTATGAATGGAATTCAAGCGACCGCTTTGGCTTTGTAAAAAGATCAAGCCTCAAAAACCATGGGCTGTCGCCAGTAAAAGTGAACCTCCTGGATGGGATCCAAAATATTCTTCCCTATGGTGTTCCGTCGGACTTGCAAAACGAAATGAGTAACCTGGTAGATGCTTATAAAAAGAATGAACTTGAACCTGGAGGATTAGGCATTTATTCGTTAAGTGCCATCATCGTGGACAAGGCAGAGCCTAGCGAAGCCCTCAAAGCAAATATTGCCTGGTCAACCGGCCTTTCTGATCCCTTGCATTTACTTACCTCTACCCAATTGGACAATTTCAGGCGCGGAGAGAACCTTCGCCAGGAAGAAGACATCCGGGCAGAAAGAGGGGCCTATTTTTTATCCACTGAAATCTCTCTTGGAGCTGAAGAGGCAAAGGATTGGAGGATCATTGCTAATGTCAACCAATCCATGGCAGGTGTAAATGAAATAAAGCAACTGCATAATTCCGGATCAGATCTGACATCCATAGTCCAGCAAGATATTGATGCAGGAACTGATCAGCTTATAAATCTTGCCTCGGCCTCTGATGGTTTTCAAATTACCAAAGATAAATTAAGGGTTGCCCGCCACTATTCGAACACGATGTTTAACATCATGCGTGGAGGGATCTTTGACAACAACTACCAAATTGAAAAGGAAGATTTTCTGAAGTACCTGGAAAAAGCAAATAAGGAAGTCCTGAAGAGGAATGAAGTGATACTTGGAAAGCTCCCGGTTGAATTTACCCAACAAATATTGGCTAATCTCTATTCTGAAGCAAATGACAAAGACCTTTTTCGCCTCTGTGTGGAATACCTTCCTCTAAAGTTCAGCCGGCGTCACGGAGATCCCAGTAGACCCTGGAATAAGTTTTCCATCAATACAAGAGATGAGCAGGATGGATCTAAGATTCTGGATTATGAAGGAAATTGGCGGGACATTTTTCAAAACTGGGAAGCCTTGGCTCATTCCTATCCTGGTTTTATCGAAGGGATGATCCACAAGTTTTTGAATGCGACCACTTTTGAGGGATACAATCCTTACCGAGTTACCAAAGGGGGTTTTGACTGGGAGATTATCGAGCCGGATGACCCCTGGTCCTACATTGGGTATTGGGGTGACCACCAGATCATTTATCTACTTAAGTTTTTGGAATTCAGCGAATCTTATTTTCCAGGTCAACTGGAAAAGCATCTTGATTCTCCAATCTTCGTCTATGCTAATGTCCCCTATAAGATTAAGGGCTATCAGGATCTATTAAGGGATCCTAAGGACACCATCGACTTTGACCATGATCTTGACTTGAAGATCAACAAATGGAAGAATGAGTTGGGCGCAGATGGAACTCTTCTGAAAGACAAGGGCTCCTCCATTTACAAAGTCAATCTTCTCGAAAAGCTTTTGGCAACTACCCTTG
>JABDJM010000460.1 GCA_013002475.1 Saprospiraceae bacterium
GGACCATCTTACCATCTGTAAAAAGGGCAGATCCCAGTCCTGTACCAATGGTGATCAGCAGAACAGATCCTGACTTCCCCTTGCCAGCCCCAAATCGCATTTCCGCTAGCCCGGCTACATCGGCATCGTTACATGCGAATATCTGGCAGCCTGACTCCTTTGAGATTAACTCCTCAGCATGTGTTCCGATCCAACTACTATGGATGTTTGCAGCCGAGTGGGCAGTTCCATTTTTCACTATGGCAGGAAAGCCACAACCAACGATTCCCTGATAATCAAAATGCTCGATGATCTTTGCAGCAGTTTCGGCCACCGCCTTCGGTAAAGAAGGTTTTGGAGTGTTCAACCTAAACCTCTCCGAGACCATTTCACCGGATTTGAGGTTCACCATACCGCCCTTAATTCCGGTACCACCAATGTCTAAGCCAAGAATTTCCATGTGCAAGGTTTTTCGTCTAATCGACGATCTTAAAGTTCATTTTTAGATTCTCTTTGGGCCGGCTCTGTCCTCGAGGGGGATCGCCATCGGTTTCAACGGCGGCTAATTTATCAATTACTTCCAGACCAGAAATGACTTTTCCGAATACCGTGTATTCACCATCCAGAAATGGAGTTCCACCTTTTTCAAGGTATTCCTCTTTTAGTTGGGGGCTGTAATACATGTCTCTTCTGGATTCATTCCGTCTTATGTCTCCTTCGCTTACGGGTTGTCCATGTACAATATAGAACTGGGAACCTGATGATTCTTTTTCTGGGTTTCCAGGGCCGCCAGTGCGCGCGGCCGCGATCGCCCCTTTCACATGAGCAAGAGATTCACGAAATTCTGCAGGAACCAGGTAGCCGGGACCTCCTGAACCAAGGTTCGAATCAGGACCTGCTTTTCTGGATTGAGGGTCGCCTCCCTGAATCATGAATCCATCAATCACCCGGTGGAAGAGAAGGTCTTCATAATAGCCATCTTCGACAAGCTTGATGAAGTTGTCTCGGTGCTGAGGAGTCTCATCACTGAGTTCAATAATCACCTTTCCAAATTCAGTCGACATTTCAACTAAGCACTTTGATGTTCCCATAACTTCTATTACCTGACTGGCACTCACTTCCTTTTTCCCTTTTTTTGCCATTAACTTGATGACATAAGTGCCGGATGAATTGTAAGTATGTGTCGGGGATTCTTCATCGGACCGTGTCCCGTCCCCAAAATCCCAAATATAACTTTCAGCGTTTTTTGACTCGTTCGTTAGGTTAACTTTTACCGGAACATCTTTTGAATCCAGCGTCTTAGAAAAGTTGGCCACTGTCCTTGCGCAACCAGTGCCCAGAACAAGGATGACCAGAAATGAAAAATATGAAAGTAACCTCAACATTAATTCACAAGCTTAATAGTCATGGTAATATCTTTCAAAGGCCTGTTAGCCCG
Source organism: Saprospiraceae bacterium (assembly GCA_013002475.1). GTDB lineage: Bacteria > Bacteroidota > Bacteroidia > Chitinophagales > Saprospiraceae > JABDJM01. The sequence goes on from JABDJM010000460.1 coordinate 1,418, forward strand.
ATCCTTTTGTGCGCTGGCGATAGCATCAACAACATCCATTCCTTCTACAACTTCTCCAAACACTGTGTAATCACCATCTAACTGAGGAGTACCGCCTTTTTCGAGATACAATTGTCGTTGGACATCATTGTATTTAATCCCTTTCATGCTTTCAAACCGGTTAAGCTCTGCATCGGTGGTTTTTCTGCCATCCACTAGATAAAATTGCGAGCCTGAAGATTCCTTATCCGGATTTACATTGTCCGGGGTTCTGGCGGCGGCCATGGCTCCGCGAAAGTGAGGCGCCCCGATCTCATGAGGAATGGTATACCCAGGACCACCATTTCCGAGTGAAGTGCCAGGAGCCGCGGTTCGGCTCTGGGGATCTCCCCCCTGAATCATAAAACCTTTCATCACTCGGTGAAAAAGGAGACCATCGTAAAACCCTTCCTTAACCAGCTTGACAAAATTGTCTTTGTGCCGGGGGGTACTATCATAAAGTACGATCCGAATATCACCCATCTCAGTCGAGATGAGTGCGTGTTGTTCCTTATTTCCACAGGAACTTAGGAATAGAAAAGAGATACAAAGCGCAAAAATAATTCTCTGCATGAACGCCTAATTTTTGTTTATAGGAGGAAATCCTTGGGTTTCTTTTTCTAACTCACGGAAGTATTGAATGGCTTTTTTTATGAGGAGAGCCTCCTGCTCTTCAGCACCGGCTACGGTCAAGGGTCTCAGCTGTTCGTAATGTGGCCAGCCATCCTGATCTCTTCCTACAAAATCGTAGTATTGATCAAATGCCAGCAAGCGACACACAGCGATATGCATCAGGTCTTGTTTTTGTTCTTTGGTGAATTTCGTGTCCCATCGACCAAATTCCTGAATGCCTATCATAAAAAGAACACCGTTTAGGTCGGGTAGCTCTTTTCTGTCAAGTGTGTCCTTGACAAAATGACGAATTCTTAGCCATTCAAATTCCAATTCCCATTCCTCCATAGGATCAATCTTACTCATTCAAAAATACAACAATTTGCTAAGTGTAGACAGGACGCTAAGTCTATTCCTCTCGGATAATTGGGGAGGTGACTGCCGCCCGGTTGGCGGCTGGCAGAGAGGCGACCCAGCCAATCAGCATAACCGTAAGAGCAACTATAAAGAAATCGACGATCCTCATTTCGATCGGGTAGGCATCCACCACAAAACCTGCCGGAATTGGCACCAGGACAACTGTTTTTTGTAAGACGTACAATACCATAGCAGAACCAAATCCAATGAGCAGGCCAAGTCCACAGATCAGCAGCCCTTCATTTAAAAATATCTTTCTGACCATTTGATCGGTGGCCCCTAAGGATTTGAGAACACCAATGTCTTTTTTCTTGTCAATAACAATCATCAACAGAGCGCCCACAATATTGAAAGCCACCAGAATCAGGGCCAAGGAGAAAAGGGCATAAAACAGCCATTTTTCCAGATTCATTAACTTTAAAAAGGAGGCATCTTGTTCATATCGATCCTGAACCCTAACCTGATCTCCAAGAATGGCAAGGACTTGACTTTTGACTGCTCCCAGATCCGCCCCTTCACTTGTTTTAATCTCAAGGGCGCTAACCTCTCCCTTCTTTTTCATGAGGTCTTCGGCAAACGAGAGGGAGGAGAGAATGTATTGGTTATCGTAATCCTGTTGTATTACAAATGTCCCTGCCGGATATAAAAATTTCCTTCTAAAGGCCTGACCGCCGAGGGTGCTCTTCTGTTTGGCCATATATACATTGATCATCGAGAATTCGTTGGCACTGACAGACAACTTATTTCGCATCCCAAGGCCAAGAATTCCAAAGTCCTGATTTCCGCTACGAAGCCGGTACTCGCCTTCACGGATCACAGAATCCAGGGGGACCACATCAAGGAAGTCATCATCCACTCCTTTTAAAATGCCTACATCCTGATTTCCCTCAAACTCAAAAAATGCCACTTCCTCCAAAGATTTTGAAATGGCCAATACACCCGGGACTCCCTTAATTTTTGCCATTTGGGCAGAATCAGGTGAAAACGTTTTTCCGACAGAAGCAGTAACCTTGATATCGGGATTGAAGGAGTTGAACATGCCTGTAAGCAGGTCTTCAAAACCATTAAATACAGAAAGCACCAGGACAAGGGTAGTAGTTCCGATCGCAATTCCCAGCACAGAAATGCCGGTAATGACGTTTATCGCATTTGTTGATTTTTTGGCAAAAAGATATCGGCGGGCAACCCGAAGCGGAAAATTCATAAAGGATTAGCTTGGTTCAACACCCATGGCCTGATAAATAATGGATTGTATCCTGGGACGGTAATCTTTCTTGTTCAGTTTGAAATTATGCATCGAGGGGTAAGTCCGGTTAGATAAAAATACATAAATCAGATCATGTTCCCGGTCTACCCAAACCGCAGTTCCTGTGAATCCGAGATGACCAAAAGTATCTGATGAAGTTTCTTCGCAAACATTCTGGGAACGATCGCCATCTAATTCTTTCATATCAAAGCCGATTGCTCGTCTTGTGCAGGATGGGTGCCTTTGCGTAAAGGTTTTTATTGTTTCTGGTTGCAGTATTTGCTGCCCGTTGTATTGTCCTTCGTTGAGGACCATTTGCATCATGCTGGCAACATCGCGGGCATCAGCAAATAAGCCTGCATGTCCACTGACTCCTCCAAGCATGGCGGCACCCATATCGTGGACATAGCCCCACACCGTTTGCCTCCGGAAATATTTGTCGACCTCAGTCGGGGGGATCTGATCTCTTGAAACTTCCATCCAGGGATTGTAGGTGATGTTCCCCAGGTCCATTGGATCGAAAAAATTCTTTTTGACATACTGATCAATAGATCTCCCAGTCTGTGCCTTAACAATATCTGCGATCAGATAAAACCCCAGATCGCTGTATTTGTAATCCTGATTTAATCTTAACTCAGACTGGAGGATCTGGGCGTTCATGCTGTCGATAAAAGATTCATTGAGGAAGAGTCGCTCCGTCACCGGAACCGAGTAGGGCTCGGATTTCCTGTTTTTATAAAACTGATCCTTGGGAATTGCTTTTTCGGAGATCGTTTGCTCATAAAATTTGATCCAACTTTTTAGACCGGCCCTATGAGCCATAATATCTCTTAGAATGAGATTCTCCTTATTGGTTCCCTTTGCCATGGGAAGAGCTTTCCAAAGAGGGGCATCCAGATCGATGAGTCCTTCCTCTTCCAACTTCATAATTGCCATGGTACCGGAAAGGACCTTTGTGATGGATGCCAGATCAAAAATGTCTGAGGTCTGAGTCTTTCGCTTTTTAGCATAAGTATGATGCCCATATGCTTTTTCAAAAAGGATCTTTCCATCCTTTGCTATGAGTACCACAGCGCCAGGTGTGGCTTTTTGGCTGATCGCATCCCGTACGAGCGTATCAATTTGTTTCAAACGGCTGGTATTAAGCCCCAGCTCTTCCCCTGTACCGTATCCCATCCGCAAGTTTCCTGCTCGGGTTTCTCCTTCGAGGTATCTACTTTTTGAAGTTGCGGTAACAGGAAGTTTTCCTCTGATTGGATTGGCGCCGAAGATAGCCTGAGCCGCCAGGTCCTGATAATCCTCTTCTTCCTGGTAGGCCAGAAGAACGGTCTCGAATTTGTCAAAGTATCGAAGGCTATATGGGTTCCCAAAAACTACAAGCACCACATTTGTTCGCTGATTCAACAAAGCGAGCAAAGATCGGTCGGAGTCCGTTAATCCAAAATCCTTAGAGGCACTATTGGACATGTTGTGAAGGCTCACTACCACCTGATCAAAATCTTTTAGGCGATTTACCAGTAAGGCCCTGGAACCAGAGTCTAGCTC
>JABDJM010000506.1 GCA_013002475.1 Saprospiraceae bacterium
CTATCAACGATTATTTCTTGGAAAACTATGCAAGGATCAGTGGGCGGCACGAGACTCCCTCATTAAGGCTACTTTCTGATCTTAGCGAAGACCCTCTTGCTGACCTGAAGTCAAGTCGTGAAAAAGACAGGATCCTCCAACGCACAACCAGAGGGATTCATAAGGATGAGCTGGAGTTTCTGATCGATGATATGCCTGTAAAAAAGATTGCCTCTCAAGGGCAGTTGAAATCCTACATCCTTTCTGTCCGTTTGGCGCAGTACGCCTGGTTAAGGGAGAAGACAGGTGGAAGACCCATACTCCTGTTGGATGATATTTTTGATAAGCTGGATCAAAGCAGAGTCAATGCCTTGATAGACATTCTTTCCGGCGATGCCTTTGGGCAGGTTTTTCTTTCAGATACCAGTATAACCAGATTACCGGATATCTTTGCTCAAGGTGATATGGAATGGCGGCTGTTCGAAATTGATGAAGGCCAGATAAAAAGTACCTGATCATGGAAAAGCAATACGAGGAAAAACTGAAAGCAGTGCTTGGCAAGGCCATGAGCAAAGGGAAGTTGGGTAAGCGGTTTTCAGAAAACCAGGTACGGAGGATCTGGGAAAAAGAAATGGGTCCTACGATTCAGGGTTATACCAAGGAGATCAAACTTCGGGGATCAAGCGTCTACATCTACCTTACTAGTGCTCCCCTGAAAGCTGACCTGGAAATGGGAAAGCCAAAATTGGTAAAGCTGTTCAATGATCAATTGGGGTCAGATCTTATCAAAGAAGTGCTTCTATTTTAGGAGAAAAATTCAGCCTAATAAAAAAGCCCCTGACGCACAGTCAGGGGCTTTTTTATTGTCGATAAATTCCGGCTTAAGCCCTTGCAGGCTCTTTAGCTTTCGCTTTAGAACTTGCTGCCTTTTGGAATTTCTTCTTGCGCTTACCCTGAGTTTTTTCAGCGATCTTGACAGCCTTGTAGGCATTTACAACACCACCGGTTTTGCTTAACTCAGAAAATTTGATCTTTCCATCGCCTCCCGGTTTGTTAACCATGTCATTATTGATAATGGTTGACTGCATCAGGATCTCTTTTATCTGTGTAGCAGATAATTTTGGGAAGTAGGAGCGGAGCACTGCGGCTACACCTGCAGTTACAGGAGCGGCCATGGATGTTCCACTGAACTTTTGGTATCCCTGATCCGGAGTTGTAGACAAGATTTGATATCCAGGAGCGAATAAGTCTACATTTTCTTTTCCATAGTTACTGAAACCTGCTGGAGCATCTTCACCTCCGCGCCAGGTCAAAGCACCTATCTCTAACCAGGTTTTTGCCTCTTTTGGACCGAAAAGTCCCTTCTTGGCAAACTTGTCATTCGGGAAGTTATTGGCAAAGTCTGTGTTCTTACCATCGTTTCCTGCTGCATGCACAAGGAGTACATCATTTTTGGTAGCATACTTAACGGCTTTGTCAACTGCACCCTTATCCCAGCCATAGCTTTTTCCAAAGCTCATGTTAATAATGGTAGCACCATTGTCAACTGCATAAATGATAGCATTCGCCACATCCTTATCGCGCTCGTCCCCATCAGGAACAGCTCTTACACTCATGATCCGAATATTGTCAGCCACACCTTTGATCCCGGTGTCATTATTTCGGATTGCTCCGATAATACCGGCTACGTGTGTTCCGTGCCCTGCATCAGGACCCTGGACATCATTATTACCGTATGACTTTTGGTAAGAATCCAGGTAATTATCTCCTACAACGTTTCTTGGATCATAATCCTCGTTGTAGTAATAGTCTGCCTGATTCTTGGTGTACTCCATGCCTCCTTTTACGTTCTCTTTAAGATCGTCATAGGAGATCCCCTGAGAGTTTAAGATCCCAACGATCTGATCCCTACGTTTCTGGATGTCCTCATCTTCGAGTTCTAATCCCTGCAGTGCTTCTACAGTTACTTCATCTGACCCGACTGCCTCTTTCAACTTTGTCAATCCGTCTAAGAAATTTTGCATTCCCTGCATCTGCTGATCAAGACTTCCTTTTTTGTCCGTGATCACCTTTTCCATCTCCTTAAACTTGTCGTACATTTTCTTGTCCTTCTTTGACAGAGACTCAACATCTTTTCCGTCAAACATCTTCCGATACTTTCTTACAAGACGCGTTACCTCCAGAGTTTCATGATGGACATTGCCTTTCTTTCCTCCGATGAAATTCCAACCATGTACATCATCTACATAGCCGTTGCCGTCATCATCGATTCCATTTCCAGGAATCTCACCTTCATTCACCCACATGACATCCTTAAGATCTTCATGGTCAGGGTCTACTCCTGAATCAATAACAGCCACTACAACAGTTTCAGAGCTTTTGCCCTTCAGTAGAGACTCATACATTCTTTCGGTACTGACTCCGGGAACTCCATTGCTGGACTGATCAAGATTGAACCAGTTTTCAGGAGCACTGGATTGAGCAAAACTTAGGGATGCACAAAACAGCATACTGCAGAGCCCGATTACGATTCGATACATATTTTATTTTTTTTGAACTTAGATAAGGTAAACGCAGATTTTCCCTCAATATGGATGTAAGCACCAAATAAAAAAGTAAAGACCTGCGTTGGGTTTGCAAATATAGGGCTTCAGGCCTTTACCTGAGGTAATTAACAGGGCATTAACCTTAAGAAATCCTTGGCTGATATTGGGCCTCAGAACATTAATACATAGAAAA
>JABDJM010000542.1 GCA_013002475.1 Saprospiraceae bacterium
CCCTGAAAGATCCTCCACAAAATCAAAATAGAAATAAGAAAAAGAATCATCATCTCGCAAAACGGTTGTCCCACCATGGATGACCTGGTAATCACGGACCTCCTCACCGACCAATCGCAATCTAAAAGCCTGAATTTCATTTACTGCCCTTAATGAGCAGAACATACTGGCGGCCGTAAAATTGAGCTCGCTTGACTTACACTTTTTCAACAGATCCGTTATCTCAACCCTTGCACAAATGGATGTGAATGGGTCTTCAAAATCCTTGTAGAAATCAAAGGTATGTTTGCGGGGCCAGGCCTCCTTATCCAGAATACTAAACATAATGGTAATATAGATAATCCCCCCTGAAGGGGAGCTGATGGCTCCAATTGGTTACCTTTGTGCCTTCAAATCTAATGCATATGTCCACACAAGTTATCGACCCCACCATCATAAAAAAGGCCAACCAATGGCTAGAGGGGAATTATGACGACGCCACCAAATCGGCCATTAACAAAATGATCGAGGAAAACCAATTGACTGAATTGACAGACGCCTTTTATAAGGACCTGGAATTTGGAACGGGTGGGATTAGAGGCATTATGGGACCAGGCTCCAATCGGGTAAATAAATATACGCTGGGTGCTGCCACTCAGGGCCTATGCAATTATCTTCTTTCCTCCAATCCAGGGAAAGAAGTTTCCGTTGCTATTGCCCATGATTCACGGAATAACTCCGCTCTTTTTGCCAGACAAACAGCTGAGGTCTTCTCCGCCAATGGGATCAAAGTATACTTCTTTGAAGGTCTACGACCCACACCAGAACTTTCCTTCGCTATCCGACATTTGGGATGCCAGGGAGGCGTGATGCTTACGGCTTCACATAACCCAAAGGAGTACAACGGTTACAAAGCTTATGGCGAAGACGGTGGTCAACTAGTACCCCCACATGACAAAAATGTCATTGAGCAGGTCCGGACAATCGAGTCTATAGATGCAATAAAATTTACACCAAATGAATCTCTGATCCAGACCATTGGGAAGGAGATGGATGAAGCATATTATCAGTCTTTGACAAAGCTGTCGATTTCCAGAGAGGCTATTCAAAGGCAAAAAGATCTAAAAATTGTTTTTTCTCCCATCCACGGGACTGGAGCTGTTTCTGTTCCACCCATTTTGAAAAGGTTTGGATTTGAAAATGTCATTCTGGTTGAAGAGCAAATGGAAGCTGACGGAAATTTTCCAACGGTGGTATATCCAAATCCAGAGGAAGAAGAAGCATTGAGTTTGTCCCTGCAGAAGGCCAGGGAGGTGGATGCTGATCTAGTCATGGCAACAGACCCGGATGCAGACCGTGTGGGAATTGCAGTGAAAGATGATGAAGGCAAGTTTGTGCTGATGAATGGAAATCAGGCTGCCTGCCTGTTGATCCAGTACATGTTGACAGCCTGGGAAATTGCGGGCAAACTTGAAGGGAAAGAGTATGTGGTAAAAACCATCGTTACCTCCTACCTGATCGACAGAATTGCCGAAAGCAAAAATGTAACCTGCTATAATACACTAACAGGATTTAAATGGATCGGTGAGATCATGACAAAACTGGAAGGCCAGCAACAGTTCATCGCTGGGGGAGAGGAAAGCTATGGCTACCTGGTGGGTGATCATGCGCGGGACAAGGATGCAGTTATTTCTTGCGCTATGCTGGCGGAAGTAGCAGCCTATCATAAGGATCGCGGTTCAAGTATGTATGAGGCCCTGATCGATCTTTATCTTGAGCATGGCTACTTCAAAGAAAAACTTGTTGCTCTTACCAAAAAAGGGAAAAGCGGGGCAGAAGAGATCCAGGCTATGCTGGCAGGATTTCGAAATGATCCTCCGAAAACTTTGGGAGGATCCAGGGTCGTTCAAATCAAAGATTACCTTTCAGGAACTTCATCTGATTTTAATACTGGAGAAAAATCTTCTATCGACCTTCCAAAATCCAATGTGTTGCAATTTTTCACTGAAGATGGTAGTATCATTTCTGCAAGACCCTCAGGCACCGAGCCCAAGGTCAAGTTCTATTGCAGTGTAAATGCTCCTTTAGCATCCAGAGAAGATTTCAAAAAAGTAGATGCTGAGTTGGAAAATAAGCTTGGCGCTATCCTGACGGATCTTGGTGTATCCTAAGTGGATTTTTCCACCGCTTCAAAAAAGGTTTCCAGTTTTTTAGGGTCCAGCTGACCCTTGGTCCTGACTCCACTGCACAGGTCCAGACCGTAGGGATGGACCCTATCAATTGCCTGACGGACATTTTCGGCACGGAGGCCTCCAGCTAAGAAAACAGGAACCGGACTTTGTTCCACAATCTTTCTGGAAATGGACCAATTGTGAGTCCTTCCTGTCCCTCCCAACTCTTTTACCTGAAGGCCAGGGTTTCCACTATCCAGTAATAGCATATCTGCAAAGGAGGCTTTTTCAAGAGCATAAGAAAGTGAAGCATCATCAATCACGTGAACAACCTGGACTAGATTAACCTCCGGCAATTCCGTTTTTAATATCGAAAGGATCTCATTGGGTGTATCATCTACGATCTGAATCGTACTTGTTTTTGCCAAGCCATGTTCCTCGAGTACGTCTTCAACTGTTGTCTTAGAGGTAAGTAGAAAAGTATCCTGATCTCCAGGGATAGTCTGGACTATGTTTGCGATTTCTTCCAAAGAAATGACGCCCGGTCCGCTGGGCATTGGACCAACGAGGCCGAGGGCCCCAGCTCCCGCTTGAACCGCTAACCTGGCTTCTTCTATGCTTGATATGCAACAGATCTTGACCTTCATAAAATATTTGACCTCCTAAAAAAAAGTTAAATGCCGCTAAAATGGTTCTCTTTTCTCACCAAATGAGACAAAAAAGTTGGTGTCTCATTCCCCGAGACTTTTTAACTCCCTTTTCATCACAGATTTGATTAATCAAATACTCACCGTGATGAGACTCACAAAAATAACGGCACATCAAAAAGCAAAGGCTATTGAAGTCCTGGCTCATGGATTTCGTGAAAATAAAAACCTACTCTGGATAACCAGGTTTAGAAGTGAAAAATGTATTCAACGTTTGTGCGCTTATTGCCTGGAAGTTTCTCTGATCAAAAAGGGAGCCTTCATCACTGAGGACGGCTTTGGGGTGATATTAATATATCAGTCATCCAGAGACTTATCCGTCAGGCAAAAGATCCTTTTAGGTTTTCACTTTTGCAAGTTGATTCTAACTACTGTTAATCTCATTCGACTTAACGAGATCTTTTCTTTCACTCGAGAGGTAAATCAAAAAAGGCCTGGAAAAAATCATTTGTATTGCTGGATGATCGCCACAGACCCCAAAAGAAACAGTTTAAAAACTGTTTTTGCCTTGAAACAATTTGCAGTCCAAATGGCCAAAATAAAAGGGCTTCCCCTCTATCTCCAAACCTCCATGCTAAGATTAAAAAGGGCCTACGAAAGAGCTGGATTTGTGGCCTATGATAAAATTTACAATGTCTCCGGAAACTATCACTTATGGTTTTTGAAGAGAGAGCCAATCCAATCATAAAAAAATATTGACATGAAAAAGCCTATGATTCGGTACAAAAATGAAGGGCCATTTTTTATTGCCCTTCGACGGGAAGTAAAGTCATATTTTTCAGCCCTGAGAATTAACAAATTCGCCAATCTAAACTGGTATATAAAAGCGGTCCTACTTGGTATATTGTATATGAGCACCTATGCTTTTATGCTGATCTGGGGGGACAATGCAGGAGCTGTTCTTATTGCCTATGGTATTCTCGGAGCCTTAACTATTATTATTGGTCTTAACATTGGGCACGATGCAGCCCACATGGCCATATCTCCCAATAAAGGGGTAAATAATTTTTTTCTTAAAGTCTTTGATGTGCTTGGTACAAGCTCCAAGGTTTGGAGAATGAGGCATGTGTATGGGCATCATCCGTTTCCAAATGTGATCCATTTTGACGAGGATATTGCACAGAGCCGATTGTTGAGAATTTTCCCAAAGGACAAAATGGAGTGGTTCCACAAATATCAACATCTGTACGCACCGATAATTATGGTGCTGGTATACACGCTCAACTGGATGTTTATCCGAGACTTTGTGGATTCTAAAAGAAAAATGATTGGAACAAGAAAAGTCAATAGAAGCACAAAAGTTGGAGTGCTTCGGTTACTGTTCAATAAGCTGTTTTTCCTGATATTCATTCTAGGTATTCCAATTTGGATGCATGGGCATATTGGTCAATTCCTTTTGGGTTATTTGATTATGCATATTTGTTCAGGACTTGTTGTTTCCGTAGCGCTGGTGTCTGCCCATATAGGCGATTATCAAGAGTTCCCGGTGCCTGATGAAGATGGCTTACTACCCTACTCTTGGGGGGAGCATCAATTGGCCACAACATCTGATTTTTGCACTGACAGTTGGGTCTTCAATTCACTATTTGGTGGCTTTAATCATCATGTGATCCATCACCTATTTCCAAATGTAAACCATATCCACTATCCAGCCTTAACACAAATCTTGAGGGATACAGCAAAGCGATTTGGAATTCCTTATCACTGCGAACAAAATTTACTTAAAGTATTCACCTCTCATTTCAACCTACTAAAAAACCAGGGTTTTCACGCCTGGCAACAAGAGTTTGATATTTAAGAAGTCTCATGGTAAGGGGCATAGGTTACAAGAAGATCATTTTGCCAATTCGAAATTTGGTTTTTAAATGGCGGGGACCATTTTGATGATTCCTGTCAGCTTTTAGCATGACTTTCCCCAATTCAGGCCCGAATTGTTTTCTTTAGATTTACATGAAGAAAACTTCATATAAATTTAAACACCTCGAATATGAAAAGCCATTTTGACGTACTAGTAATCGGTGCTGGGACTGCCGGCATCATGGTCGCTTCCCAAATGAAGAAGAGGGATGTAAATCTAAATATCGGGATAATTGATCCTGCAAATTATCACTATTACCAACCTGCCTGGACTCTCGTAGGGGCGAATACCTACGATTATGAAAAAACAAAAAGACCCATGCAGGCCATGATTCCCGCTGGTGTCAAATGGATAAAAGAGTTTGCCGAACAATTTAAGCCTGAAGAAAATACGGTTGTCACTAAAGAAGGTAATAGTTACACCTATGATTATTTGGCTGTAGCTCCAGGGATACAACTAGCTCCCGAATTATTGGAAGGCTTACCTGAAGCGATGGATACCGGAATGGTTTGTAGTAACTATACCGACCCAAATCACACCTGGGATGTCCTTCAAAAATTTAAAGGTGGAGTAGCTCTGTTCACTCAACCTACAACTCCTATTAAATGTGGAGGGGCTCCGCAAAAGATAATGTATTTGGCGGATGACTATTTCCGAAAGGCAGGTAAAAGAGACAAATCAACTGTAGTTTTTGCCACTCCTGGTACGACGATTTTTGGTGTTCCGGAGATCAAAAAGACCCTTATGGAGGTTGTCGATCGAAAAGATTTGAACCTTCGATTTGGCTATAATCTAGTTGCAGTAGATAGCAAGGAACAAATTGCCTGGTATGAGATGGCTGACCACGAAAAAGAGTATAACCATAAGGACATTGGTATCATTGAGGATGGGAAGCGAAAAGGGATCCGTTATGATATGATGCACCTGGCACCGCCCCAATCCTCGCCGGATTTTATCCGTAACTCACCTCTCGCAAACGATGGAGGTTGGATCTCCGTTGATAAAGGAACAATGCAGCACACCAAATATTCCAACGTATTCGGGCTTGGAGATGCCGCAGGACTTCCGACCGCAAAAACAGGAGCTGCCATCCGAAAACAAGTACCTATTGTGGTTGAAAACATTTTCCGATTGTCGGCGTCAAAAGGTTTGAGTACTAAAACCTATAACGGATATTCTTCTTGTCCTTTAGTTACGGGTTACGGGAAAATGGTTCTTGCAGAATTTGATTACGATAACAATTTCACACCAGATCCAAAGTTGAAACAGATGCTTGTCTTTGATTCTTCAAAAGAATCCTGGAGACTGTGGATGCTGAAAAAGTACATGCTGCCATACCTCTATTGGAACAAAATGATGAAAGGACAGGACGTATAGTCAGCGGTTACATTATCCTTTTCAAATCCGTATATTATACCAGTAATAGGGTATGATGCATGAATAAATTGTCGGAACAACCAGAATCTAAAAAGAGCAAACTCAACCCTCTGGGAATCTTTTCCAGGTTGAGGTCATTGGGCAAGGGGGAGCCGGTGAAATTCGGCACCTTTCAAGGGGTGTTCACCCCTACCC
>JABDJM010000563.1 GCA_013002475.1 Saprospiraceae bacterium
ATCTACTACATTTTTAAATATCCTCTGAATCTTGCATTGAGGGTTTTCTTTCGTCGGATTTTTATCTCCCATAAAGAAAGAATTCCGAGAGGTGTACCTGTAGTATTGGCAGTTAATCATCCGACTGCATTTATAGATCCAATTTTAATCGCGGTTACTATGTGGCCTACCTTACATTTCATGTTGCGTGGGGATCTGTTTGGCAGTCGGGTTGCCCGGTTTTTTTTAGACCAGATTAAGACCATACCAATCTTCAGGGCCCGTGATGGTTTTGCCAGTCTCCGCAATAATCAGGAGATCATGAAGCATGTGAATCAAAAAATCAGCAGAGGGTCGAACATTCTCATACTTGCTGAGGGACAAGCAACGCATGAAAAAAAAATGAGGCCAATTCAAAAGGGCGCTGCCAGGATGATGTTTGGTGCCTACGATGCATATGGCAGAAAGGACATGGTTGTGATCCCGGTTGGAATCAACTATACGAATAGCGACGAGTTTCGATCAGAAGTCATGGTTGATTTTGGGCACCCAATTCCTCTCAAGGAATATATTCCCCTTTATCATGAAAATCCAAGGAAGGCCATTAACAAAATGACTGCGGAAATTAGTGATGGAATGCGCCAAAGGATCATTCACGTTGAGAAGGGTGAACGGGAATCGGCAGCTTCCATGTTAATGGAGATCTATAGAAATAACCTGAGATATAAGATATACTCCGGAATAAGTGATGACGACACTCGCCTGCGATCAGAATTTTCCATTGCAGAAAATGTGAACCATCTCTCTGAAGATGACTTTGAAGATCTCGGGGAAAATTCAAGTGAATATCAAAGTTTGCTAAAGAAACTTGGCATACGGGATATATCCCTTGCCAAACTCAACCTGTACAATCCTGTAAGCACGATCCTCTTACTGTTGTGTAGTGTAATTGCGATCCCAGGCATCATCATGAATTTCCCTCCGCTTCGGTTAGGAAAATTTATTGCTGACCTAAAGGTGAAAAAGATCGAGTTTCATTCCTCTGTCCGCTACGGGGCAGGCATGTTTTTATCTATGATTTGGATCATCCTGTTGGCCATCCTGTTTGTATTTCTGGGGCTACCCTGGTGGTCTGTTTTGATTGTTCCCTTGATTGGGTTTTTTGGCCTCCTTTGGAGGGATTATTTCAAGGTTTGGAATGGGGCGCGGCTTTTCCGCTCTCTTCCGGTTTCAACCAAGGAGGAGCTTCTTGACCTACGCCATGATTTAATGGAATACTTGTAGGAACTTAGGATTTTAGCTTCCCCAATTCGACGGCTCGGTCGAAGGCTGCCCTCGCTGCTGACTTTATATCTTCGTACACCTCTGTTTTAGAAAAGGAGTCTAATGCGGCTTCCGTGGTTCCACCTCTGGAGGCTACCTTTTGGATCCATTCGTTATAGGAAAAATTGGATTTAGTGTATAGCTCGGAAGCCCCCCGGAAGGTCTGACTTACTAGCAACTCTGCCTGGGATTCAGAGAATCCCAGATCACGCGCTGCTTCGATCATGGCCCCAATAAAGTAAAACACATAGGCCGGGCCACTTCCCGAAATTGCAGTTGCTGCATCTATAGCTTTTTCAGATTCAACATAGACCGTTTTACCAGTGGTGTTTATCAGGTTTTGAACCATTACCAGTTCAATTCTGGTTACTGTATCAGAAGAGGTAAATGCTGTCACGCCTTGTCCGATCTGAGCTGGTAAGTTGGGCATGGCCCGGATCACTTTTTTCACTCCAAGGGCATCACAGATAGATTTAATCTTGATCCCGGCCATAATGGAAAGGAACACCTGGTCCGGATCTACATCCTTTTTAATACTATTAAACAAAGCTTTGGTGTCCTGAGGCTTTACTGCGAGAATAACCAGGTCGGCTTTTCTAAGACATTCAGCCCCTTCACTGTAGATCGTCCCAATGTTTTTGATTTCCAAGGCTTTCGCTTTTTCCACGGATTTTTCAAGGATCATCATGTCCTCCTTCTGAGTAATATGCGATCGCAAAAAGCTTTGAGCATAGGTTTGCCCCATGTTTCCGCCTCCAATAATTAAAATCTTCATTTGGGATAGTCTTTTAGCAAAGGAATGCTTTTTTCCTATACGTCCATGCTCCTTGAAAGTTTTATTTTAGCAGACCACAAATTTAGATCTATGCAAAACCTCTGGATTCTTATTGCTCTATCTCTCATCCTTTCATGTAAACCATCTATGACTTCCGACCCTGATCCTTCAAAAACGAATGTGGCTCCCGAACGACCCGAATATGTGGTAGTGATCCACGGAGGGGCTGGCACCATCCGTAAGGATCGCATGACGGAAGAGCTGGAGGAAAAAATCCGGACTGCCTTGGACGCGGCTTTGCTGAAAGGGGAAAGTGTTTTAAAGGCCGGAGGGTCTGCTATGGATGCCGTTTCCGAAACAATCATGATTCTGGAAAACTCCCCCTATTTCAATGCTGGAAAGGGAGCTGTATTTACCAATGCAGGAACTAATGAATTAGATGCTTCGATAATGCACGGCGAAACATTAAATGCCGGTGCGGTGGGCGGTGTAAAAACAGTTAAGAATCCCATTTTAGCAGCTCGGGCAGTTTTGGAGAATTCTCCGCACGTCATGCTGAGTGGGGAAGGCGCAGATCTTTTTGCCAAAGAACAAGGCCTGGAATTAGTTGACCAGAAATACTTCTATACCGAACAACGTTGGAAGGCGCTCCAAAATATTTTGCAAAAGGAGAATGTAACTACAGGAGACCTTTTGGAGAGCCCAAGAGCTGACTATAAATATGGTACGGTCGGATGTGCGGTTTTGGACAAGGACGGAAATCTGGTTGCAGGTACCTCCACGGGTGGCATGACCAATAAGAGATGGGGTAGGATAGGAGATTCTCCGATTATTGGTGCCGGTACCTACGCCAATAATAAAACCTGTGCCCTTAGTAGCACCGGTCACGGAGAATTTTTTATCAGACATGCTGTGGCTTACAACATCTCTGCCCGTATGGAACACGGTGGTGCAGATTTTCAGTCAGCAGCTGATGCCGTGATCAATGAAGAGTTGGTCAAGGCCGGAGGATCCGGAGGGGTCATCGGTGTGGATCATCTGGGAAATGTGGCAATGCCATTTAATACTGCAGGGATGTATCGAGGCTACCTGAAAAGTACCGGAGAGAAATATATCGGAATGTACAAGGAGTAAACTCAAATCTACATACGAATATGAACTATTGGCTCATCAAATCGGAACCCTTCGAATACAGCTATGATCAACTTATCGAAGACAAAAAAACCATGTGGGATGGAATCAGAAGTTATGCTTCACGTCTTCACCTGAGAAATATGAAGAAGGGTGATCTAGCCTTCTTTTATCACAGTAGAAAAGGTCTTGAGATAATTGGTATCGCCAAAATAGTCAAAGAGTACTATCCTGATCCCACGGCAACAGAAGGGGATTGGTCAGTAGTGGATGTGAAACCACTAAAAAGAATGAAGCAGCCGGTTAGCCTAAAGGAAATAAAAGCGAATCCAAAGCTTGCTGAAATGAAACTTGTGAAGATCAGTCGCCTTTCAGTAATGCCCATTACTCCGGCTGAATGGAAGGAGGTATTGAAAATGGGGAAGACTTCCGTCTAAGCAAATTTCTGCTGATTTCTGTGATAAGAGATCGTGCCTGCAATGGTGGCAAGAGCCGGGGCAAAAAATATTCCTACTACAAATCCTACCATTAGTAAAAAAGGAATTCCATTACCAATGGCCATGCCACGATGGGCTTTCACATAGCGGATGCTTTCCCGACGCTTTAGATGCCTTTCCATGACAAAATCTAAATTGCCAAAGCCCGCATAATAGGCTTGTATTAGAAATATGGCCAGTGTTGTAAAAAGGGTGAAGACAGGGAACAGACTTAATACTAAAAGTGGCAACACTAGGATGAGTTCCCGAATGATGTTGCGTAAGGCTAATCTTAGGCCTCGCCAGAGTGTCGTCCAAAATGGGGGAGAAACTGGTCTGACTCCCGTCAGATGCTCTTCCACCTTTTCTGATAAAGGGCTTAAGAAGC
>JABDJM010000435.1 GCA_013002475.1 Saprospiraceae bacterium
GACCCTATGTATTCCAGCCCCTGCAGTAAACTCCATATTCAATTTAATCTCAAATAACCCATGGACAGAAGAGCCACCATAGCAACCCTATTGGGGAAACAGACTCAACAAAGAACAACAGCGGCGACCAGTGCTGGAAGCTTGGCCCCTTACACGGGTCCTTTCGACCGGGCTGCGGCATCACATCTGCTACGCAGAGTAACCTTTGGAGCCAACTACGATCAGATCCGGCAGGCAGAGACAGAGGGACTGGCAACAACAATTGCAAAGATATTCACCCAGGATCCTGAACCACAACCCCCAATTAATCATCGATACGAAAGTGACCCTGGTTGTGCAATTGGTGAAACATGGATCGACCAACCCTATACGCTGGACGATGAGATCAGGGCTTACCGGCAAGAATCACTTTATGCCTGGACAGGGTTTCTAATGTATAAAGACAATATATCCATCCACGAAAAATTAGTTCTGTTCTGGCATAACCATTTTGTAACTGGAGATATCAATGATCCGAAGTTTGTCTACCAGTATTCAAAAACTCTTAGGGAAAATGCTCTAGGTAATTTTCGGGAGTTTACCAAGGCCATTACTGTGGATCCTTCCATGTTGATCTATTTGAATGGTAATGACAACGTAGCCAGCAGTCCAAATGAAAATTTTGCCAGAGAGCTTGTAGAATTGTTTACTGTTGGAAAAGGAGATCTGGTAGGTCCGGGTGATTATACGAATTACACGGAAGATGATATCCAGGCCATGTCCAAGGTTTTGACCGGATGGACGTCCATTGGATATTTTGCCCAGGATGCTACCCCGGTTGGAATTGCTTTTTCCCCAACCAACCATGATAACAGTACTAAGCAATTATCCCACAGATTTGGAAACGCCTCCATCTCTGCAGCCGGCACCCAGGAATACAAGAATTTGATTGATATCATTTTTCAACAGAGGGCCTGTGCTGAGCATATCTGCAGAAAGATCTACAGATTTTTTATTGGGGATAACATCAATACCGATATTGAAAATGACATCATTCAGCCGCTGGCTGATCTGATGATCGCAAATGATTACGAGATACAACCTGTGTTGGAGACATTATTTATGTCTGAGCACTTTTTCAGTGATGCTGCATATGGTTGTGTGATAAAAAATCCCATCGACTATTTCGTCGGTATGGGTAGGAACTTTGAATTGTCCTTTGATCAGGATATGCTGATCAGTCATATGCAGTCTTTAGGCACCTTGTATGCGGCTTCATTTCTGGGTATGAGTTATTACAACCCTCCAGGTGTGGCCGGCTGGAAAGCCTATTATCAAGAGCCGACGTTCCATCAGATTTGGATCAACTCGGTAACGCTTCCAAACCGAATGGGCTATGCTTATGTGTTGATCAATCAGGGATTTGATTTTGATGGGTTTCCCATCTATGTAGATCCTCTGACTTTAGTGGACAAAATGGACAGCCCAGCAGATCCTAATTCAGTGATCACAGAGTTTGCCATGACACTTCTTCCCAGGCCCTTATCCATCGGGCAGATCGGATATTTGAAGCAGGTGCTAATTCCTGGCCTACCGGATTTTGAATGGGAGGTCGAGTACCTGGAGTACACGGGAGATCCAACCAATGAACAATTAGCCAATGGCGTTCGAAATAAATTGAAAAATTTGCTGACGGTCATACTTACCATGGCTGAATACCAGCTCATGTAAACTGAATATTCAACAATCGAAATATGAAAAGGAGATCATTTTTAAAGAATACGACCGCTCTTTCCCTTCCGATCTTTGTAAATGGAATTCCATTGCATGGGATGAGTATGCCATCCGCTTTCACTGGCATGAATGGGGATAGCGACCGGGTCCTTGTTCTAATACAATTGAATGGCGGGAATGATGGATTGAATACCATTATCCCTCTGGATAGTTATGACAATCTTGCTAACCTGAGAAGTAATATCATGCTTCCGGAAAATAGCCTGATACAGATCACGGGAGACAATGCATTTCATCCTGCCTTCACGGGTATGGCAGATTTGTTTGATAATGCAAAGTTGAATATTGTCCAGAATGTTGGATATCCGAATCAGAACAGATCTCATTTTCGCTCTACGGATATTTGGCAGACGGCCTCCGAAGCGGATGAATATTTAAGTACAGGTTGGGTAGGTAGATACTTTGAAAGCAAGTTCCCTGGCTATCCACAGGACTATCCAAATGCGGATTGCCCTGACCCTTTTGCCATGACAATTGGTGCAGTGGTTTCTGAAACCTGCCAGGGGATTTCCGGCAATTTCAGTGTGGCTGTAAATAATCCAAATGATCTTTTCGAACTTCCTGTAGGAGCACAGGGTAATTATGATCCCGCAAGCTGCTATGGCAAGCAAGTGGATTTTGTTCGCTTGACCATCAAGCAAACGAATGCTTATGCTGACAGGATCACCGAGGCTTATAATGCGGGTACCACCCAAGCTACCTATCCCCAGGATAATGGCCTGGCCAACCAGCTTAGGACGGTTGCCTCTTTGATCAAGGGCGGGCTGCAGACCAGGGTCTACATTGTTTCTCAAGGAGGTTATGATACTCATGCTAACCAAACTGAAGGAGGTGATCCGCTACTAGGATTCCACACCCAACTTCTTACGAATCTTTCCGAGGCTGTGTCCGCATTCCAGAATGACATCGAGCTAATGGGAATTCAGGAAAGGGTGATTGGAATGACCTTTTCAGAGTTTGGCCGGCAAATAAGATCTAATGATGGAGTAGGGACGGACCATGGAGATGCCGCCCCACTTATGGTATTTGGCAATTGTGTCAACCCTGGCATCATTGGTGATAATCCGGATATTCCAGCTCAGGTAGATGTTCAAACCGGACTTCCAATGCAATATGATTTCAGGTCGGTATACGGTTCAATTTTAATGGACTGGTTTGAAGTGCCAGAAGCAGAGGTTAAGGATATGCTGTTTGATGAATTTCAATACTTGCCAATCCTGAAAACTTGTGACTCTGTAGACACTTATGAGCCACCTGCTCAGGAGCTTAGCATTAATGTATACCCAAATCCATTCATGGAATGGCTCACTATTGAATTTGGTACAGAAAATGAATGGGCAAAAGTTAGTCTCTTTGATGCACGAGGGCAGGAGCTAAGAGTGTTGGCATCGCGGAAATTCTCCGAAGGGGAGCATACTGTAAAACTTGAGGCAAGAGATTTGGCAGCCGGAAATTATTTCATTCGAATCCAGACCGAGAAGCAGGTAAAAACGAAATCCATAATACGCGTTCGATAATTCCCAAACTATAGAAATTAATGTATCCTCCTGGCCTTGAGTCAGGGGGTTTTTTATTTCTGCTCCAAAATGATGCAGGCTAGGGGAGGTAGAATTATTTCGAGAGAGTGTGGCTTGCCTTGGCTTTCTTCCTCCTTAGTTTTATATTTTCCTTTGTTTAGATTTCCAGCTCCGCCAAAGTCTTCATGATCAGAGTTAAAAATCTCTTTCCAGTTTCCTTTTTCGGGCAATCCCAGAGTATATTTTTCATGCAATACAGGAGTGAAGTTATGCACGACCAAAAGTGATCCGGACTCGGATTTTGATTTTCTGAAATAACTGATGATAGAATTGTCCCTGTCTCCAATATCTACCCATTCAAAGCCTTCCTGTTCGAATTGCAATTCAAATAGTTGCTCTTTTTTCCGGTAGAGGGAATTCAGTTTTTTGATAAGGTTTGACATTCCGGAATGCAATGGGTATTCCAGGAGTTGCCAATCCAAAGAACCTTTGAAATTCCATTCGGAGGTTTGTGCAAACTCGCCACCCATGAAAAGCAATTTGGTGCCGGGGTGAGTGTACATATAGCTATACATCAGTCGTAGATTCGCAAACTTCTGCCATTCATCTCCTGGCATTTTGTTTATGAGCGATGCTTTTCCGTGAACTACTTCATCGTGTGAAAAAGGAAGCATAAAATTCTCGGAGAAAGCGTAGATCTGTGAAAAGGTGATCGTATCATGGTGATACTTGCGATTGATCGGATCCTCTTGAAAGAATTTTAAAGTGTCGTGCATCCATCCCATCATCCACTTCTGTCCAAACCCAAGGCCTCCTGTGTAGG
>JABDJM010000581.1 GCA_013002475.1 Saprospiraceae bacterium
AAAGGGAAAATGAACACCGACATACACCTGAGCATAAGAGATCATTCCCGCCCAAATAATCAAAGGCCATTTGATCCATTTCCACATACTGCCAAGGCCTAAAATGAGGAAAAGCGCTACCCCAAAATGATTCGTGGCGTGGGAGCTTGGAAAACTGTACCCCACTCCACACCTGGCCAGAAGCTTAACATCCTTTGAAAGAGATTGTTGTCTGCAAGGCCTTTCCCTTTTTACCGTTTTCTTGATGAGACGACTACTGATATTATCAGTTAGGGCCACGCAAAGAATTAGAGAAAGAACAAACAGCAATCCTGCTTTTTTAAAATTTACGAGGATTAGAGAAAGCAGGAAAATGTAAAATGGTGCCCAGAAGTATTTATTCCTCATGAAGGGCAGAAGGAAGTCAAAAAAGGCATTATGGCCGTCTACATTTACAGCCCTGAAAAGGATCTCATCTAAAGCCAGAATATCCACCTGATTTTTCAGGCAAATATAATTTTAATAAGGTATAGCTTATCGTTTCAAAGCAAATGCTTACAAGCCGATTTCGTATTTTTACAAAAAATCAGAATTTGGCACTAATAAAGAGCATTTCAGGGTTTAGAGGTACTATTGGCGGAACTCCGGGGACTAATCTTACTCCGGTGGATATTGTGGAGTGTACCGCGGGCTATGGCCAATGGTTACTAGCCCAAAACCCCAAGCCTAAAGTCATTATCGGTCGGGATGCCCGTATTTCCGGTGAGATGGTCAATCAACTTGTTTGCCAGACGTTAATAGCTATGGGGATTGACATCATTGACCTTGGTCTGAGCACCACCCCAACGGTTGAAGTCGCTGTCCCGATAGAGAATGCTACCGGTGGAATTATTCTTACTGCAAGCCACAATCCAAAGCAATGGAACGCTCTGAAGCTTCTCAATCATAAAGGAGAGTTTATCTCCGCTGATGATGGAAGAGAAATACTTGATCTGGTCGCACAATCCAAATTCGAGTTTGCAGGAGTTGACTCCTTTGGCGAGTACCGGGAAGATTCCAGCTATATAGACAAACACCTAAAAATGATCTTTGATCTTCCCGAGGTTAATGTCTCTCTTATTCAAAGTAGAAAATGGAAGGTGGTCGTTGATTGCATCAATTCCACTGGAGCCATTAGTGTTGTCCCAATGCTTGAAAAAATGGGATGTGAAGTAATCTCTCTTTTCGATGATCTATCCGGGGATTTCCAACACAACCCTGAACCTCTTGAATCTCATCTTCAGGATCTGAGTCAGGCCGTTGTCAGGGAAAAAGCTGACTTCGGGATAACGGTTGACCCCGATGTTGACAGGTTGGCATTTATGATGGATAATGGAAAATTATTTGGTGAGGAAAATACCCTGGTTGTCGTTGCTGACTATCTTCTAGGCCAGCATAAAGGGCCCGCTGTTTCGAATTTATCTTCAAGCAGGGCATTGAAAGATATTTGCCTAAAACATGGAGTAGAATATTTTGCATCGGCTGTAGGAGAAGTTAATGTGGTCACCAAGATGAAAGAGGTGGATGCCGTGATCGGAGGAGAAGGAAACGGCGGAATCATCTACCCTGGTCTTCATTATGGTCGGGACGCTTTGGTAGGTATAGGTTTGTTTTTATCCCATTTTGCCAATGCTGATCAATCACTATCTGAGTTTAGGGGTTCCTATCCCGAATACTCAATGATCAAGGATAAGATCAAACTGGAACCAGGGCTCGATCTGGATCCAATACTCGGCTCTCTTAACCAGAAGTATAAAGATTACCCCTTAAATACGATAGACGGACTAAAAATAAACATGGAGGACCGCTGGGTACACCTAAGAAAGTCCAATACGGAACCCATTATCCGTATTTATGCGGAGGCCCCTAGCACGCAAGAAGCCCGCAAACTGGTTGATGACATAAAATCTGCTATTTTAGAACTAGCTTAAAACTGAATGATGAGAGTTTATCTGGATAATGCTGCAACAACTAAGATTGCACCGGAAGTATTAGAAGCCATGCTTCCTTTTATGAGGGAGCATTATGGCAACCCATCTTCCATTCATGCTCAGGGCCGACGAGCAAAGGCAGCCATCGAAAGAGCTCGTAAAATAGTAGCTCAACATTTGAATGCATCCATTGGAGAAATCTTCTTCACTTCTGGAGGAACGGAATCCAACAATATGGCCATTAAGTGTGCCATTCGGGATTTAGGAGTTACAAGGATCATCAGCTCTCCGATCGAACACCATTGCATCCTTCATACACTCGAAGACCTTCCCCAAAACATCGAGGTAGAGATGGTGAAGATTCTGGAAGATGGAAAAGTTGATTATGAAGATCTGGAGAACCGGTTGAAATCAGGGACCGACAAAACGCTTGTCAGTCTGATGTATGCTAATAATGAAATTGGGGTTCTCCTGGACCTAAAAAGAGTCTCCGATCTTTGTGCGGAACATAGCGCCTATTTTCATACTGACTCTGTCCAAACTATGGGGCATTTCCCAATGGATGTTAAATCCTTCCCCGTACACTTCATGAGTGGCTCTGCCCACAAGTTTCACGGGCCAAAAGGGGTTGGTTTTATCTATATCAATCAGGATTCCCAGATCAAATCATTCCTCCAGGGAGGCGCTCAGGAAAGAAATATGCGAGCCGGAACCGAAAATATTTATGGGATTATTGGGCTTGCAAAAGCCTTTGAAATGGCCATTGAGGAAATGGACCAACGAAGGACCCATATTCAGGAAATAAGAAGCAATCTTGCTAAAGGTTTGCTAGAAAATTTTGAAAATATTCGATTCAATACCGATTGGGAAGGAGAAAGCCTCTACACCGTACTGAATGTGAGTTTTCCTCCTTCTGAGCATGCCGACCTACTTCTCCTTAATCTTGATATCGCAGGCATATCTGCCTCAGGCGGTAGTGCCTGTAGTAGCGGATCCGAAAAGGGATCTCATGTGATCGAGGCCCTCCAGGGCAAGACCGATCGTAAGAATATCAGGTTCTCCTTTTCTCATTACAATACCGCTGAAGAGATCGATTTCTTGTTGGAGGCATTAAAGAAAATTGTGACTCCGAAAAACAGTGAGGTTACTCAGTAAACAAAAAAGAGCCTCTCTTAAGAAAGAGAAGCCCTGTTTGGGTTAGAATTTAAGTGTTCAATGGGAGTTGCCCTTGAATCTTAACGATATACAAATGTATGGGCTTTTCTTTACAAAAGGTAACATATGAAAATTACGTTAATAGGTTACGGTCGCATGGGAAAAGCCATAGAGTCATTGTTAGGTGCTGATGATCAAGTGGTTGCGAAAGTTCATGGCTCAGAATCTCTTGAAAAAAAAGTTGAAAAAATTTCAAAATGTGACGTGGCAATTGAGTTTAGTCACCCGAAATCTGCCTTTTATAACCTTAACTTATGCCTTGATCATGGTATCCCAGTAGTCTGCGGTACTACAGGCTGGCTGGATCGGTTCGAGGAAATGCGCACTCTGGTCGCAGAAAAAGACGGCGCGCTGTTTTATGC
>JABDJM010000051.1 GCA_013002475.1 Saprospiraceae bacterium
GCCAAAACCCCAGTGACCAAATGGTGGCCTAACGCGCTGAATTTGGACATCCTTCACCAACATGATACTAAGTCCAATCCTTTGGGAGAAGATTATGACTATCGTGAGGAGTTAAAAAGTCTTGATGTGGAGGCACTCAAGAATGACATGAAAGACTTAATGACAAACAGTCAGGATTGGTGGCCGGCAGATTGGGGACACTATGGAGGATTAATGATCCGTTTGACCTGGCATGCAGCAGGATCCTATAGGATCTCAGATGGTCGCGGTGGTGCCGGAACGGGAAATATCCGCTTTGCTCCGCTGAACTCCTGGCCCGACAACACCAGCCTTGATAAAGCCAGAAGGCTCCTATGGCCTTTAAAGCAAAAGTATGGTAAGAAGGTAAGTTGGGCAGACCTCATCGTGCTTGCAGGAACCATGGCCTATGAAAGCATGGGATTAAAAACCTATGGCTTTTCATTTGGCCGAGAAGATATTTGGCATCCTGAAAAAGATGTGTATTGGGGAGCAGAAAAAGAATGGTTGGCACCTAGTGATGAACGATATGACAATGTAGATGATCCATCCACCATGGAAAATCCTCTGGCTGCTGTACAAATGGGATTGATCTATGTGAACCCGGAAGGCGTAAATGGAAAGCCTGATCCTTTAAAGACTGCTGGACAGGTTCGGGAGACTTTTAGGAGGATGGCCATGAATGATGAAGAAACTGTAGCCCTAACTGCGGGTGGTCATACAGTGGGAAAAGCTCATGGAAATGGCGATGCAGCAAAATTAGGACCTGAGCCTGAAGCGGCTCCGGTGGAGCAGCAAGGTTTTGGATGGGCAAATGATCAGGGCTCAGGCGTAGGTCGCCATTCGATCACGAGTGGCATTGAAGGAGCCTGGACCACCCACCCTACCAAGTGGGACAGCGGATACTTCGAAATGCTTTTCAACCACGAATGGGAATTACGAAAAAGTCCAGCCGGTGCCAATCAATGGGAACCAGTGAGTATCAAAGAAGATGATATGCCGGTTGATGTAGAGGATGACTCTATCCACCAGAATCCAATTATGACTGATGCGGATATGGCCATGAAAATGGATCCTGCATATCGGGAGATCTCATTAAGATTTAAGGAAGATCCTGATTATTTATCAAAGACTTTTGCTCGGGCCTGGTTCAAGCTTACCCACAGAGATTTGGGACCAAGGACACGATACTATGGACCTGATGCTCCTAAGGAAGATCTGATCTGGCAAGATCCTGTTCCACAAGGGAAATCAGATTACGATGCCGAAGCTGTAAAGACTAAAATTGCTGCAACAGGCTTATCTGTTGCTGACATGGTTTCAACAGCCTGGGACAGTGCCCGTACATATCGCGGTTCGGATATGCGAGGTGGAGCAAATGGTGCAAGAATCAGATTGGCGCCCCAAAACGGTTGGGAAGGAAATGAACCAAACCGCTTGCAAAGAGTTTTGTCCGTACTTGAGCCCATCGCTTCTGAATTTGGAATTAGTGTAGCCGATACGATCGTTCTTGCTGGAAACCTTGGTGTAGAAAAAGCAGCTAAAGCTGCAGGGCTTGATGTAAGCGTACCCTTTTCTGCCGGAAGAGGTGATGCAGATGCTGGAATGACCGATGTAGAATCATTCGAACCACTAGAACCTCTTGGAGACGGATTCAGGAATTGGATGAAAAAAGACTATGTCGTCAGCCCGGAAGAAATGATGCTGGATAGAACACAGCTCATGGGCTTAACCGCTCCGGAAATGACTGTCCTTTTAGGTGGTATGCGTGTAATGGGAACCAATCATGGTGGAACCAAGCACGGAGTTTTCACCAATAATGAAGGTGCATTATCAAATGACTTTTTTATTAACCTGACAGACATGTCCAATAGTTGGACACCTTCTGACAACAATCTCTATGAGATTAGAGACCGTCAGTCAGGAGCCCTAAAATGGACAGCCACCAGAGTTGATTTGGTCTTTGGTTCAAATTCTGTGCTTCGTTCTTATGCGGAAGTTTATGCGCAGGATGACAGTAAGGAGAAGTTTGTAAATGACTTTGTTCAAGCATGGACAAAGGTCATGAATGCAGACAGATTTGATCTGAACTAATAGTCCTGGTTAGAAGAATACTAACCCTCAGGCCAACAAGCGCGCTTTTCGGTCTGGGGGTTTTTTATTTGAAATATTCAAGGAAAATTTTCGAGGCAACTTGGAAAAAGGGAGTAGAAATCTAATACCTCTAATTATGATAACCGGTCACCTACATTTACAACAAGCTTGTACCCTACTCCACGTATGTTTACGATTTTCAGATTTTGATCCGACTCTAGTTTTTTGCGCAACTTGGAAATAAACACATCCAGAGTCCTTCCCACATAATCTCCCTTGTCTCCCCACACTTTTTGGAGAATGAATTCTTTCTTCAGCGTTTGATTAACATCTTTGTGCAAAAGGAGAAGTAATTCAGCTTCTTTTCCAGACAACTCAACAGAATCTTTACCATTCTCAAGCTTAGTATTCAGTTTATCAAATTGGAACTTTCCAATTTGCACCAAATTCGGGTTACCGATTGCACCTTCACTCTTTTTCCTCCAGAAAAAAGTAATGGCTCCCAGGGCAAGAATCGCCAGCAGGCCAAAACCAAGATAGTTGCTTGCTCCATTAATTGATCCACCAATCGGTTGCTCTGCGGCCAATGAATAGATGTATGGGTCAAACAAACTAACAACCAGGACATAGCAGGCAAATGGCTGGACCCTGGCTTGACAGGGAACTATATCAGATTCTTTAGCCTCATTCATTTCGAAGCTGTAAACTGTTTGCCGTGTCTCACACTCTTCCACCTCAACGATATAATTGGATGATAAGCCAGCCTCTTCAAATACCTGATCAATGGTTGGCACTAATGTCTCCGGTTGAAAAGAGAACTCCGATGCAAAGCGGATCTCATAACGATGATCCTTTTTGACTATGGGCAGCACCCTGGA
>JABDJM010000053.1 GCA_013002475.1 Saprospiraceae bacterium
TTCCTGGCTGGTTGTCCTTTTCCTCCATAAGATTGTCAGTTTAAGAAAGGACCTGCAAAAAATTTACCAGAAAGGCCTATTCCCTCCTTCCCTTGAGATAGAAAGAACCAAATCCCAGGAACCTGGGGAGTGAATTGACTGCTTGATCTGCCTGGCGGAGCCTTGAACTCCATGATAATCTGGCCAAAAACGTCAATAATACTGGTAGAAATGGTCTCCCCGGTATCATTCAGGATTTCCAGGGAATTTGCCTCTGAATTCCAGAAAAGGGAAAAAGACAACTCTCCAGGATTTTGGGTATTCACTGGACTACAATCGGGTGGGTTTAGGTCAATTTGAAGAAGATCTCCAGGGCTAAGATCCACATTATTGAAGCCAGGATAATCGTGAGGATACTTATAGGCCCGAAATACCCCATTATTATTTGCATTGTTTCCCTGACTGACCGGATTATCCGCATTCAAGGGGACCTCATACTGCCAGACTATTTCCTCCAATTCATTTATCTCAAATATACGACCTGTTGACCCGGCATTAATCAGTGTATTTCCGTTTGGTAGTCGCTGTGCATTGGACAGAAAGGGTGAATAAAAAAACTGGGCTCCCAGATTTCCATATTGCCAAAAGGGCTCAGAAGGGCCGAATGGGTCTGTATCAGGAACGGGATATGAGCCATCCGGGTTTTGAGGTGGAACTAATATTTCTGCTTCAGAATAATCTGTGCCTGGTCTTCCGTTGCCATTATTATAAACAAGGATTTTCCCTTCATCCGCCAATCCTTCTTTTATCCAATGCGCTCCATGTTGCCCAAAGAGTTTTTGATCGGAGACAGGTCCCCGGCCATAAGCATTGGCATTTCCATACCGATACAGAATATCACCACCCCTCCCATACATTCCACCCGAGTGTGTGGTGGCCTCCTGGGTGGTTGTACTATGATCGAGGATCCAGATCTCGTCTGAATTTCTCACGCTTATCAGAATCTGATCCAGGCTTGGATTGTAGTCTATTGAATTGAAGTGGTTGTAATCAAAATCGGAATGGGAGTTTGAGCTTTTGATATCAGGCAGATTGATATCGAACAATTCAGGATGTTCTGAAACTACTCCAAAGTTTTGTTTGGAAGGATCAAAATCCTGGATGTAGTGATCTTTGACGCGCCATTCCCAAACGATCTGTATTTCATTGGTCCCAATGGGCTCAAGCTCAATGATCCGCTCATTCCAGGCATAGCCCTGCGGGGCTATTTCCCCCGGATCCCGGCCAAGTTCGATCAAGTCAATATCAGATATGATCTCCCAGGTCAACACTAGCAAGTTGCCATTTGGCATTCTGACCGCATCGTGATGGCTTAACCAAGTTGAGGTATTGATCTCATAAGACCAAACTACTTGGTTGTCCCAATCAACTAATTCCAACCCTCCTGCATTGCTGGCGGAGTTGAAAGGACCAAGGGGACCTACTTTGTAAGTCCTAAGCATCAGACCATCCTCCAGGAAATAGGCTGACAGGCCTGGTAGGGACCCTCTTTCCCAGCTATTTACTAACCTTCCGCAATTATCAACCATGTAAGATTTCGTCCCGGAAAAGGGAGAGAAAAATGTATAACCGTCCTGAGTACCTTCTTCAAAAGTGAGGGTCCCAACTGTCTGACAATGGATACTAATCAGGAATGAAAAAAACAGCCAAAGTGTTGAATGTGCTTTCATCCCTTTCATGCCTTTTAAACTTTAAATTTTCTGCAGAACTCATCGAAGAAGTCCTTAAATCTCCTTTGTCCCTCGGCTACTGAAAGTGGGCTTTTGAAAATCGATGGTGTAGTGAAGATCTTCAGATCCGGAATTGAATGATTAAACATTTTTAATCCCTGCTTCCGAAGCAGTTGCTCTGCCAGCTCGTTGGATTTTCTTTGGTTTCTTCTATTGATAAATCCATACACCGTCAGGTGCTCCTTCATTTCTTGCTTAAAGGCCTCTGCTTCCTTTGCAATGGCCATGAACTCCTGGGTGGATAAAATGTCGACTTCAGAACCTATTACCGGAATAAGCAGGCCATCGCAATTATAAAGTAACATGACTGTAGCACTGTCTTGCTTTTGATCTGTCATCCGAGGTATATCAATAAAGATCACATCGTAATCCGCTCCAAAGCGCTTCATGAAGGTCTGAACCCTGCGAGGGGAAAGTGCTTCTACTTCAATTAGGGGAGTTTTATCAGGATACAATTCCTTTTCCTGCTCATACATCTCCTGGATACTCGCCTGACTATCGCAGTCGATTACCAATACCTTTTTCCCTTTTTCCTGAGCAAGACTTGTAGCCAGCAGCAGGGTTACGACTGATTTCCCAACCCCTCCTTTTGAGTTGGCTACGCTGATGATTTTTGGATCCTTTGCCATATAAGTTTGCTTTTCAATGTTTTTGGTAAGTCAATTTTACAAAGATTTTGTTCTTCCACCATCAACAGGAAAGTTAATTCCATTGACATAGGCTGCGGCAGGACTTGCTAAAAAGCCAATTGCTGCAGCGATCTCCTCAGGCGCCGCGAAGCGGCCGGCAGGGACGATTTTTCGCATTTTCTCCCTTTCCACCTCAATACTACTGTTATTTCTTCTTGCCCTGGCTGTAAAGATCTCTGCCAGTCTTTCCGTATCAGTGGAGCCCGGAAGGACATTATTGACGGTGATTCCAAAGGAGGCCACCTCTGTGGCCAGTGTTTTTGCCCAGTTAGCAACAGCTCCTCTGGTAGTATTAGAAACCCCAAGCCCACCAATAGGTTGCTTAACGGAGGTTGAAATGACATTTACGATCCTTCCAAAGCCTTCCTCCTTCATGCCGGGGATTAGCAGTTGCGCAAGGATCTGACCGCTGATCAGATGTTGCTTGAACGCTGCCAGAAAGGCCTCCGGCTTTGCTTCCAGGATCGGGCCTCCTGCAGGTCCGCCGCTATTATTGACCAGGATGTGGATAGGTCCTGCCTTCAATAGTTCTCGAACTTTTGATTCAAGACCCTCGTGATCCTGAAAATCAGCCGCCAGGTAACCGTGCTGGGCATTTTCTATTATGGGCAATTGAGCTTGCAAATCTCTGAGAGTATTTTCAGTGCGGGCGAGCAGGGTAACCTGCGCTCCCAGGCTCGCCAGTTCAAAGGCAGCAGCCCTTCCGATACCTCTACTGGCTCCACAAACCAAAGCCCTTTTTCCTTGTAAATTGATGTCCATTATCCAGATTTGGTGAGCTAAAATAATGCTTTCTTTTACTTACCTTCCCAACAAAATTTTGACTATGGGTATTGCCAAACCTTTCAATTTGTCCCAATGGGTGGATGACAACCGGCACTTACTAAAACCTCCTGTAGGGAACAAGCAAGTCTACTTTGAAAATGACGATTATATCGTGATGGTTGTGGGTGGACCCAATGGCCGGAAAGATTACCATTTTGAAGATGGAGAGGAATTGTTCTATCAGCTCGAAGGAGACATCACCCTGAAGATTATCAATGAAGATGGAACTCCGGAGGATGTACAGATTAAGGAGGGTGA
>JABDJM010000070.1 GCA_013002475.1 Saprospiraceae bacterium
GATCTCCAAATCCCAGTTGATCTGGGCATTTTCGCTCATTATGATTCCCACCTCATCTAGCTGACTTTGTAGGCGAACAAGCCTATCCAGCATGACCTTTGCATATATAGCCCCACTGGAGCCAGCGATCCCAAGGACGATCTTTTTCATAGGCTGTTACGATTTTGTTAAAAGCATTTAAGGCAAGAGCTTGCCTTTTAAAATTCTAATAACTTGTTGTTTGAAACAGTCGAATCCAATATTCGTTGTTTTAAAAGTAAAGAAATTCGAATCCGATGAGAAAATTTGTATTCCTATTTAGCCTTGTTTTATCCGGATTGATTGCCTCTTCCTTTATTCCTGCCGAAGAGGAGTTCAAGGGGAATGTCCGTTGGTACACTTTTGAGGAGGCTGTAGAGGCCAATAAAAAGGTGAAAAAGAAATTTATGGTGGACATCTATACCGACTGGTGTGGCTGGTGTAAAAGGATGGATGCGAATACTTTTGAAAAAGAAGATATCTCAGCTTACTTGAACGATAATTTCTATCCAGTAAAATTGGATGCAGAAATGAAAGCCGATGTTTTGTTCAAGGGACATACATTTAATTTCATACCTAATGCTGGAAGGCGAGGTGTTCACACACTTGCTTATTCCTTATTGGATGGAAAAATGTCTTATCCTTCGATTGTTTTCCTGGATGAGAAAGTGGATAGGATCATGGTTTCAAAAGGGTATAAGGGTCCAGAGGATTTTATGAAAGAACTCAAGTTCACTTCAGAAGAACATTATAAAGAAACCAATCTGGCTACCTACAAGGCGAAAGCCCGGTAGTCAATAAAAAAGGCCCGATGAAAATCGGGCCTTTTTTATTCCCTTGGTATCAAGGTCTTCAATTCTTCTCTTAGTTCCAGTATGCTTTTTGTTTCGGTGCTTGATTCGATCTTATTGCTAAGGTTGTTGAGGGCATCAAAAAATCCCCTGGAGTAGGCCATTTCATGTTTAATATCCTCCATGGTCGCCACATCATCATAATGACCATCCTTAAGATCCCTTAATTCGGATTCTTTCTCTTTCAGCTTTTCCTTCCATCGGTAATTAGCCAAAAGGGAGTTAGCGCGATCAAGCATGTCCCGGAAAAATTCTCTTTTTGCCTGAATAACTGAGCTTTCATTTTCAAATTTGGCCAGGAGACGTTCCGTTTCTGTCTTTAGTCCATCGTCTAAAGGTGGATTTGTTTGGGATAGTTTTTCCTTTAACTCCACCTTACTCCTGGCAAGTCTGGTGGCTTTGCTGTTTAGATCAGATAATTCTGTATTGCATTTATTTACGAGATCGTTGATCTCTTTTGTGAAATCGTCTGCCACTACTACTGCTTCTTTTTCCCTCAAATAGAGATAAGCTCCAAAGGCAAGAACAAGTATCAAACCCGGGATAATGGCCATCGGTAAGATGAAAAGAAGTCCTCTTCCCAGGATCAGCAATGCAATTAAGCCTGCCAGGCCGGTAATCCACCAAATAGTCCTGTTGTTTGAATTTGTAGCCATGTAGTTGTTAAACCCTGAATGAAAGATAATCAATTCAAAAAACAAAGATATTAGCAGTAAGTTTTTGTTTTTCCAACTCTGTGTATTGTCCTATCTTTCTGCCCAATACAATGACATGATACAGGTATTCGTAACCGGAGGAACTTTTGACAAGGAGTATAATTTCATCACCGGCCAGCTTTTTTTCAAAGACACTCATCTAAAGCATATGTTCGAGAGGGGAAGGTGTACCCTTGATATTGATATTAAGACCTTAATGATGGCTGACAGTCTGGAGATGACAGAGGAGGACCGGCACATCATTCTTCACAATTGCAGGAGGACTGCTTCTGATCAGATCCTGATCACTCATGGTACGGACCGGATGGTCCAGACTGCTGAGTATTTGGCCAATGCAAACAACCTAGAAAATAAAACGATTGTGCTGACCGGAGCTATGATCCCCTACGCATTTGGTACTTCATCAGATGGTTTTTTCAACCTGGGATCAGCTTTAGCTTTTGTACAAACCCTTAGTCCTGGAGTTTATGTCGTAATGAATGGACGGTATTTCAATTGGAATGAAGTAAAAAAGAATCGCACTACAGGTAATTTTGAAGAAGTAAAAGCATAGGCATGATCGAAGTATTTGGGTTCTTATTTGAGTTTATGTTTTTGGGTTTAGGAATATACCTATACCTGTTTGCTTTGGGAAAAATCAAAAGCAAGGATGCCGAACGGGCTGCCAAGGCTGAGGAGTGGAGACAGAAAAACCACGGTTGGTTGCGACTGGCAGCATTGGCGTTAATTGCCATATGTGCCGTAAACATATTCATGCACATCCGCCAAATCCTGTAAAATGTTTCAAAGGTATTGGCCCCAAGATGAGGAAGGCTTTCTGATCAATGATACTTCCGAACATCTATTGCCTGAAGTTGCCACGACCTGCGGGAAAAAGATTTTCGTTTTTCTTTCAATCTCGTTTCCTGATGAAGTAATTTCCTTTTATATAAGGGGTTCTGCTGCCTGGGGTAATTTTGATCCAAAATATTCTGACCTGGACTTTTTTGTTATTGCCAAAAGTCCAGGCAAGCGCTGGGATTGCCCTGAAGATTTGAAAACTTTCCTGGAAAAATTGTCTCTGGAATATGGTGTACCCATCGAATGTAATTTTGCATCCCTTCCACAAGGTGATTTTTTTTCTTCTCGTCCCTATCTGGGTTCTCAGATAAAATGCTTTTCACTTTTATTAAAAGGAAAGGACCTTAGTCAGGAAATTCCACATATGGGGATAGGACCACACCTGACCCCACATCATCGATGGTACCAAGAGGATCTTTCTGAATTCAAACAAGGACCTAAAACGAGCAAGGATATCCAGGCCATGGCCAAGCTAAGTCTGCGGGTTGGTTTTGAGTTGGTCATGGAAAATGAGCAAAGGTTTACTTCCTGTCTTCCACTCTGCGCCATCTCTTTCTTAAACCATTTCCCGGAATGCAGGGAAGAAATCAAGGCAACATTGTCTGTTTTTGAGGAGCCTAGGCGTTTTGAAGGGGTTGCAAAGGACAAGATCCTTAGCTGGTGGAATTGGTTGGAAATGGAGTTAAAAGGGAGAAAACTTGATGTTAGGAGTTAAGGATTTAGGTTGTATTGTGAGTAAATTTTATGTGTAAATAATTGAATAATAATTATTTAAGGGGTAATGATTAAGGAAAACATTACACTTTTAAAACAATTCCCAAAAAAAGGCTCAAAATTTGCCCTGTTTCCTTGAATACTCTATAAAAAGGGGAAATGCTTAATTTGATCTTCCTTAACCCACTACCGATAATGATTCCAAGACATATACTCCCTATCCTCTTTCTTGCTTTTTCTACTCAGCTTTTTTCTCAGAATCAGCAAATGACCAGCACGTTGTATGCAAAGCGCCTGGTTACTAACCATCATACGGACATCATGCAACATTCTCCCCTTGATCTGGAGAATTACCGTGGAGGATTTGAAATTGCCTATGGAAAGAATATTAGTAAACTACTTAACGTGGTTTTTCCATTTAAGACTTCGGTATTTAGGATGCCAGAGGATACGGAAAACAAACGCTATTTCAGTTTAGGTGGACAGTTTCATCTACACCACAACATGGGAAAAACATTTTCGCCTTACCTGTTAGGAGGAGCCGGAATGTTGATCATGGCAGGGGAGATGTCAGAGGTTCAACTACCCATTGGATTGGGAATCAACATAAAAGTAAACGACAATATCGGTTTTAATTTACAAACCGAATTCCGAGCTTCCATAGATGGAGATCATGACCACTATCAACATGGGTTGGGTATGTTTTTCAATTTTGGAAATTTGGGAATTGAAGAGCCACCTATTGAAATTGAGGCTCCCGACAGAGATAATGATTCCAAGACATATACTCCCTATCCTCTTTCTTGCTTTTT
>JABDJM010000117.1 GCA_013002475.1 Saprospiraceae bacterium
CGAAGCAGGGACAGGTTACTTCCGGAAAAGCTGGGATTTTGAAGAATTACCAGCCAATGCAAACCTCATCACTGTGGACAATCCCAACGAGAATATCGCTTGGGGAGCGGCCTACTTGCAATACTACGAGGACATGGACAAAGTCACTTCTTTTAAAGAGACGCCAGTTAAAATGGATCGAACAGTATATAAAGAGGTCTTAACATCGTCAGGCCCGGAGCTTCGTCAGATCTCCGAAATGGACAAGGTAAGTCCTGGAGATCGCCTAAAGGTGAGGTTAGAGATTGTTGTAGACAGGGATTTGGAGTTTGTGCATTTGAAGGATGGACGTGGAGCTGGTTTTGAGCCGGAAAATGTTTTCTCAGGCTATCGCTGGCAAGGCAGATTGGGATATTATGAAAGTACCCGGGATGCATCCTCGAACTTTTTTGTAGACTACCTGCCTAAGGGAACCCACGTTTTTGAATACCCGCTAAGAGCAGTACACAAAGGGGATTACTCCGCTGGTTTGACCAGCCTGCAATGTATGTATGCTCCGGCCTACACAAGCCATTCTGAGGGGATACGTTTGCAGATCGAGTAAATGTTTTATCGGGCAAATCCATTATTAGGTCGATAAAAAGAAAAACTAACCCAAATATCATTTAGGTTTAGAATATGATCGATAAAGACAAAGTATTTAAAAAGGTTGTCGACCAGGTAAAAAAGACAGTTATGAGTGATTCAAATTCAACTAAATCTAAACATGCGGATACTATAATTCGCAATCATGTAATATGGTCAATGGGGGCAGGAATGATCCCTATTTTGATAGCAGATATTTTTGCTGTGAGTGCCCTCCAGATGGATATGATCAAACAGTTATGTAAGGCTTATGATCTGGACTATCAGGAGACACAGGGAAAAGCAATTGTGACTTCTCTTACAAGTAGTACACTAGCCCGATTAGGAGCGAGGTCGCTTGTAAAGCTTATTCCTGGCCTGGGAATCCTTGGAGGTATACCTGTAGCAATTTTTGCGGGAGCATCTACCTACGCTTTAGGTGAAGTTTTTAAGCGTCATTTTGAAACAGGTGGGACCATTCTCGATTTTGATATTGACCGGGTCAAGAAATATTATCAGGAAAAGTTCGAAAAAGGAAAATCCGTTGTCAAAGATTGGGAAAAACAAGCCCGCAAGGGAGAAGGTGTCTTTTCAGAACCGACTGAGGCAGAAGCTAAGTCAGATGATATTGTTGAGGAGGCTATCGTAGAGGTTACTGAGGATGAAGAGGTGGATGTGATTGCTAAACTTAGGGAGCTTGGTGAGTTAAAAGAAAAGGGTGTTCTCTCTAAGGAGGAATTCAAGGCGATGAAAGCAAAATTGATTGAGGATTTCTGATCCTAAATAATGAATAAAAGAAAAGCCCTTCCGGATGACCGGAAGGGCTTTTTTATTTGTAACAGCCGTGATCTTAGTTCAAGGCCGCATTTATCTTTTCACTCAAGGCTTGCTTGGTCGTAACACCAACATGCTTGTCAACTACCTCGCCATCCTTCAAAA
The DNA here is from genome assembly GCA_013002475.1 of Saprospiraceae bacterium. GTDB lineage: Bacteria > Bacteroidota > Bacteroidia > Chitinophagales > Saprospiraceae > JABDJM01. The sequence goes on from JABDJM010000117.1 coordinate 1,543, forward strand.
TCAGAATTGTTGGGATTGACCGTACCCCAAATTTAAAAGATACTTCAGGGTTGTGGTCTACATTGACCTTTCCAACTGTTGCACGTCCTTCATAGTCTTTTGCCAACTCCTCAATAATCGGAGTGATCATGCGACAAGGACCACACCATTCTGCCCAAAAATCCACAACAGATACTCCTTTGTCGGTCTCAGTCTGGAAATTGGAATCAGTGAATTCAAATGCCATGATAATTCTAATTTTCTGTGTTAATTAATTGTAGTTCTAGAACAAGCTTTCAGTAAGAAAGTTGCAAAAGTACTCAATTGTATGACGCCAGAAACCCGTCGGAGACACCATTTTAACCGATTTTTACGTTTTTTTCGCGGCCACGGACATTTTATCGAAGAATGAATATCAACTTAGGCACAAAAGGAATTAACAAAATTGCTGTGTTCGGATTTCTGTTCGGGCTGGTATCCATCCTGATCAGGATCCTTGTTCCGGCTGATTTGATTCAAACTGCCTATACCGAGGGTTTGTATCCCTTCCTTAGGTCTGGGCTGGATCGGGTTCATGCTTTCTTCGGTATACACTTGTTTTGGCCTTTGTTGATAACCCTCATTTTAATCCTTAGCTATTCGGTCTTCCGGATAATCAGGGTTGAAAATCCTCCGCAAAAGAAACTACTTAAAATCGGACTCGGGACAGTAGCCTTTCTTATCGGAATGGCTGGGATTTTTCTCTGGCTCTGGGGTTACAATTATGGGAAAAAGAGCTTTTATGAAAATATTGGTCTGGAACCTATAGACTTATCCATTGAAGAGATGAAGGGAATGGTGGCTGATCAAATCCAGCTGCTCGATTCCCTGCATGAATTTAGAAATTCCAATCCTGATTACGAATTAGCAGAATTAGGAAAGCATGAGTTTTTCAAACCTCAGTTAAAAGAGGTGCTGTTTGACATAGGAATGAATCACCCCGGAAACCCTGAGCCAGTTGCCATGCGGCCAAAGGGGTTCTTACTTCGCCTCGGGACGGCGGGTTTTTATAATCCCTTTACTGGAGAGTCAAATGTAGATCCAGGTTTGCATCCCCTGCAAATACCCTTTGTTACGGTGCATGAATTATCTCATGCTTACGGAATAACGCACGAGGGAGCCTGCAATTTTTTGGCAGTGCTGGTAGGACGGAGCGTACAAGATCCTGGGCTTAGATATCCCTTTGAGCTTACATACTACCGCTACCTCATGGGCCAATTGAGATCTATGGATCTGAAAGCGTATGAAATGCTTCGCAAGGAAGTTCCAGAACAAGTTCGTGAGGACCTGGCTGCCATCCGATTGAACGGGCAGAATTATCCAGACCTATTTCCCAAATTAAGGGACCTGATCTATGGTTCGTATTTAAAAAGTCAGGGGCAAACAGAAGGATTAGGATCTTACAATAAGGTGGTCAACATGGTTGCTGCCTGGGATAAGAAATCGTTATTGGAAAATTAAATTCTCACAATAAATCAATCATGAGGAAGTTCTTAGGGAAAGCAATTCTGAAGCAACTATGAACAAGTACCTAATCCTGGCCCTTGGGCTCTTTCTTATTTTTTCCTGTAACGATGATGATGATCAATCAATGAATATTGGCCAAGAAAATGTCATGGACTGGTATCCTCTTTCAGTCGGTAGTTTCTGGGTGTATGATATAAGAAGACAAGATGATGATGGTGAGTTTACCCTAACCACAGGCCAGGATACTTTAACAGTTGCCGGTGATACTATGATTAATGGTCAATTGTATTCCATTCTTGATTGGGAGGGGCAGTTTAGTTTTCCCGACCAATACCTTCGTGATTCTTTAGACTACATTGTGGATGAAAAAGGGAACAAGATTTTCTCTCATTCAAATAGTATGGAGCTCCTGGCATCTTATAGTGAATTCATCGTATCAACAGAAGTATTCATGGTTGGGGATACTACAGTTCAGTTTGATTTCGGTGAATTTGAATCTCTATATACGAGGGAGACTTTTGTAGTTGACTCGATAGTGACAAGCCAATGCGACCTGGAGGATCTTCAGTTTTGGGTCAAGGATATCGGATTAGTCAGAGATGAATTACACTATCACAGCCAGTGCGAAATAATCCGAAGAGAATTGGCTGATTATCAAATTAAGTAGTCGCCATAGCCTCCACCATTTCCAGTACCACCTTGCCTACAGCGTCTATCGCCTTCTCTAATTGCCAGTTTGATTTGTTTCTAGGCTCGACATAATTTGAAATTCCTCTGACTTGGATTAAGGGAATATTAAATTGCTTACTTACATAGGCGGCAGCTGCACCTTCCATGCTTTCGACCTGAATCTCGGGATATTTTTTCTGCAATCTTTCGATGGACGATTCACTGCCGCTAACCATGTTCACAGTACCACCAATTGCCTGGGGTAAAATTTGAAATTCCCGGTTCGGATTTATTTGAATTTTTCCCTCCTCAAATGGAAAGGAGTTTCTGTCCATTAATTCAAGGTCAAAAATGCTCATCCATGAGCCATCAT
>JABDJM010000453.1 GCA_013002475.1 Saprospiraceae bacterium
ATCGATCCCTCCTCCCCCGTATACAATTCTCCCCCCATTGGTCTGGTACTCTGTGGAATCCTGCCAGGCTAAACTATCCTGGCTGTATTGGCCACCATTTTCAAAACGGTGTTCCATATCATCATAATAGGCTTTTTCTCCGTTTGAATAATCCCTTTGAATGGAACGACCTGCCGGAGTATAATACCTGGCGGTTGTTAATCTAAGTGCTCCGCCATTTTTCAAAGGATATTGCTCCTGCACCAAACCTTTACCGAAGGTCCGCCTTCCAATTATATATCCCCTGTCCCAATCTTGAATGGCACCAGCAATGATCTCCGATGCACTTGCAGATCCTTCATCCACCAGGATGGCAACAGATTCGAAACTATAAAAATTCCTACCTGTGGTTTTGTATTCAATCCTTTTAGTATTGCCACCTTCTGTGTAAACAAGAAGCCGGTCTCTCTCCTCAAAGATCTGACATAGAATGTCAACTGCTTCATCCAGAAATCCCCCGGGGTTATCCCGAAGATCAAGTATTAGTTGATATTTCTGATCCGGGTCGATGTACTTTTCGACACCCTGCATAAACTCCTTATAGGTTGTGGCACTAAAGCGGTTCAACTTGGCAAAAAGAACTCCCTTAGAAATCTCAAAGGCGGCGTCCAGAGAATAGATTGGAATGGCATCCCTGGTCACGGTAATTGGAATTAGCTCAGCATGCCCTCTTCGTTTGACATCCAGCTTAACCTTTGAACCCTTTGACCCTCTGATAAGATTTACAAGTTGATCCTGAGGAATGCCAGCTCCCGCCACAAGTGAATCTCCCACTTGAATGATCCTGTCGCCAGAAAGAATTCCTGCCTTTTCACTTGGTCCGTTGGCAATAGTTTTGATCACATGGATGGTATCCTCCATAATGATAAACTCGATACCTATGCCGTTGAAATTGCCTTCAAGATCTTCATTGATCCGGCTAACCGATTCAGGTGTTAGATAATTTGAATGGGGATCCAGTTCCTTCAACAGCTCCGCAATAAGGTCTTCTGAGATCTCCTCCGCATTAATATCATCGACATATCGGGCATCAATAAACCGCATTACTTCTTCAAGCGTACTGGGTTGACCCTTATGCATGATCAGCTCCCTTTTTGGAGAGTCATTGAAATCCATGGTTTTAGCCAAACGGGCACCAAGGACCATACCGATCACCATGACCAAAGAAAACAATAGAGGCAACCAGATATTTAACTTGGAACTATCTCGCTGATCTGTTTCTGGCATAAAAAGAAGTGTTCAAAAATTAGGATAAACGAGGTTCCAAGGTACTGCAATTAACCGAGTTATGTACCAAAGCTGGATGATGTCAAAATCCCAAACGATTTTTTTATTTTTATTGTAACTCTAGCTAGATTCCAATTACCAAAAACACGCCACCCCATGCAATTAGATCAAACCGACCTCAAGATCCTTTCCATATTAATGAAGGATGCAAAGATGCCTTATACAGAGATCGCAAATCAGATCCATGTATCCGGTGGCACCGTCCATGTTCGAATGAAGAAAATGGAAAAAATGGGCATTACCTCTGGATCCCATTTAACCGTGAATTACTCCAAACTAGGATATGACATAACAGCTTTTCTTGGAATATACCTGGATAAAAGCTCCTTGTATGATCAGGTATCTAATGCCATGATGGAAATCCCGGAGATCGTTGGAGCTCATTATACAACGGGCACTTACAGCATTTTTGCCAAAATAATTTGCAGGGATACCAACCACCTCAGGGATGTTTTGCATGATAAGCTTCAGCGCATCCCCGGAATCCAAAGAACAGAGACCTTCATCTCCTTGGAGGAGTCCATAGATCGGCACCTGGAATTGAAGCCAGAAATGGAATAATAATTGTTTATAGTACTGATTATCAGTTAATTTTAATGATCTCAAGGTATGAGCTTGCTATCGTCAAATGTTAATTCAAAAGGATTGATCCTTTGTTTGCTGTTTTTGCTTGCTGGATTTGGGCCTCAGTATGGCCAATCCCTTTCTCCAAACGACCCAATCCCCTACCAAGGATATCGTGTTTATATTTCAAATCTTAAGGTTAATAATGCTTTGGCGAGCGAAGGGTCCGTCCATTTGACTCTGGTCAATACAGGCCGGGAATCCTTTTCATTTAGTCCAGAACTGCGAGAAAAAATGATCATTCGAATTGCCGAGTCCTCAAAAATGGAGTACGAAGATCTTGACCAATCCAGCTTCCTGGACGCTTTATTTTCGTCTGGCATCAACCTTACCGCCGGGCAAATAGTGTCTGGCGAAAAAATTGTGCTTGGTAAATCTTCCATAGGAGTTACCAACCCGGAAACGGACCTTTCCGCCGAATCCTGGGATAAAGATATTACTGAGGCGGCACCTACAGTAAAAGCTCCTGAAGTGAAAACTGAAGCTGAAGCGGACGCTGGTTGTTCAGACCTGGTGCTGGAAAGTATTCAGGTAAGTAAACAGACTAAGGCAAACATCACCCTTCAATATTCTATTAAAAATGTTGGTGGCAAAGAAGTTTCTTTCGGCATGGGCAACGACCAGGTTGGTCTTGCGCTTCAGGGCCACCTTTCCAGTAGCGAAAGTCTGTCCAGAGGAGCGCTTCCCCTGGGAGGCCAATACATAAAGCCGAATAATAAGGAGGAGGTGATCCAGCCAGGATCTTCATTTTCCGGAGAAATGAAATTTCCGATTTTGAAGCTAACCAAGTTTACTCCCTACCTCATTATGCAGGTGGATCCGTACCAAACGGTTAGTGAATGTGATGAGACGAATAATGTGAATCACATTAATCTTATACCCGATAGTCCTTTCAGCAAGAATTAGTAGTAGCAAGGCCTGCGAACACCCGCAGCATGTTTACATAATCTCACCACCTGGCAAGTGTAGCCAAACTCATTGTCATACCAGGCATATACAGTTACCATCTTCCCGTCAGTACTCACTTTGGTGCTGGGTGCATCAATGACTGAAGTACTAGTCATTCCAACAGCTTGAGTCGAGACGTATTCTGTAGACTCCGAATAATCAATTTGTTCGACAAACTCCCCGAAGAGGGCTGCACCTTGCAAGGTACGATTGAGGCTATCCCGGTCCGTTGATTCTTTTAGATACAAACCCATGATCGCCAGAGAAACATTCGGGGTAGGAACCCGGACCGCATTCCCGGTTAGCTTTCCATCCAGGTGCGGAAGAACCTTTGCTACAGCTTTTGCCGCCCCGGTGGAAGTAAGCACCATATTGAGAGGAGCGGCGTAGCCGCGTCTGGGCTTTTTATGAAAATTATCAAGGAGATTTTGGTCGTTGGTAAATGCATGGATCGTTTCAACATGCCCTTTTTCAATACCGAACTTCTGGTCCAGAATCTTGATAACCGGAGCTATGGCATTTGTAGTGCAGGAGGCAGCACAAAAAATCTTTTCATTCTCAATATCAAGTTTTTCGTGATTAGCGCCGTAAACGATATTGCTAATGTCCGGGGCTGGCGCTGTCAGACAAACCTGGGAAACGCCAGGCCGGAGATGAACAGACAGGGCATCCTTATTTCTCCAAACTCCGGTATTATCAATTAACAGTGCATTCTGAATGCCATACTCTGCATAATCAATATCCTCAGGGCTTTTGGCAAAGATCAGTTTAACAAGATTACCATTGATATTGATTTCATTACCATCAGGGGATACCTCGATCACGCCACCAAAATTGCCATGAACAGAGTCCCTGGCAAGGAGGGACATCCTTTTGGAGGCTTCCTCATAACGGTCATTCATTTTGGGCCTGATCACTATGGCTTTAAGTCTCAATTGATCTCCCCCTCCCGTTTGCGAAATGATGCGTTTGGCAAGGAGCCGACCGATTCTTCCGAATCCATACAGAACTACATCCCGAGGTTTAATGTCATGATCATTTTGCCCAAAAAGGTTTGTTAGTTTGTCCTTGATGAAATCGTCAATGGATTCAAAATTCTTTCTTTCATCTTTATAATCAAAAGCCAGTTTACCCAGGTCTAATTTTGCGGGACGCAAATCTGGAAACATCGCAATGCTGTGTGCCATACTTAAAGAAATATGGACCGGGATAGGATGTTTGGTATAATTGCGAGCTTCTAAATGCAGATTAAGAACTTGACTCGGCCTGCAATCATAAAGGTCATGACGGAAAAATACCAGGTCGATATTCTTATCATAACGTAGCTCTCCGATGATTTGCAGGAGGTCCAGGGCTTCTTTTTCCTCCTGGTGCCAAGACTCTAAAGCCTGGTCGGATTCAATTCTGATAAAGGAATGCTGGTCATTCATAGAAGAAATTGTTGGAAGATTTTAGGTTTGCAAAAATCGGGAATTTCTTCGGTTGTGTGCAAAAAAAAACCCCGACAAATGCCGGGGTTTTATAACTTTTTGGAAGCTTAAGCTCCCAGGTAATTTTTCAACAATTTTGATCTGGAAGTATTTCGCAATTTATTGATCGCTTTATCCTTGATCTGTCTTACCCTTTCACGGGTCAGACCGAATTTTTCACCTATGTCCTCGAGGGACATTGGGTGCTCAACTCCAATACCAAAATACAGTTTGATGACATCACACTGTCTGTCGGTTAGAGTGGAAAGTGAACGATCAATTTCCGTACTTAAAGATTCCTTGTACTCCAGATTGGTATCTGTCTCAGGAGTGCCACTATTTTCCAAAACATCAAGTAAAGAATTATCCTCTCCTTCTACGAAAGGAGCATCCATACTAACATGTCTGGCGGCAACGCCTAAGGTTGTTTCGACTTCTTCGGTGGGTATTTCTAATTGCTCGGCGAGCTCTTCGCTTGAAGGTTCCCTTTCGTAAGCCTGCTCTAATTCGGAAAAAGCCCGATTGATCTTATTCAAAGATCCTACTTTGTTGAGCGGTAATCTTACAATCCGGGATTGTTCTGCGAGAGCCTGGAGGATGGATTGTCGGATCCACCAAACTGCATAAGAAATAAATTTAAATCCACGCGTTTCGTCAAAACGCTGGGCTGCTTTAATCAGCCCAAGGTTTCCTTCATTTATAAGGTCCGAAAGAGAAAGACCTTGGTTTTGATACTGCTTCGCTACTGACACAACAAATCTGAGGTTAGCCTTGGTTAGTTTTTCCAGGGCAATTTGATCTCCCTGCTTGATTCTTTTGGCTAAATCGACCTCTTCTTCGGGGGTCAGCAAGTCCACTTTACCAATTTCCTGGAGATATTTCTCCAGTGATTGACTCTCACGATTGGTAATGGACTTCGTGATCTTAAGCTGTCTCATCTAGATATATAAGTGTTTAAAAAATTGCAATAAAGCTTATGCTAGGCATAAGGATTCGCTGAAAGTCGGCTCTTCAGGATGAAGATTATGTGATATGCAATTTGTTGTATTTGGTTTTTCGGACTTGGGGTACTCGCTTATAAAAGCTGAAAAACCAAACTTCGGGATTGTTATTACTTTTTAATACAAAACAAAAATACCCGCTTTTTATGTCACAATCAAGAAAGTTAGCCCCATCAAGCCTACGCAATTCAACTGATTTTCATATGGTTTAAAGAATAAAATTTGTATTTCACTGATAATCAACAGAAAAACTGAATAAATGTTTTTACTTATTTGCACTTTACCAAAGAAAAAAACGACGATTTCCTATAAATTATTTCTTTAATGTGTACAATCTGGCCACCTGGAATAGAACTAACCTCAATTGGAAAGGTTTTCATAGAGCCGAGTATTTGGAAAATCAAAAAAAATAATTTTAATTACGGCCATTGTAGAAAGCAGTACTCTGCACTTTTTTCACCCATAATAGATTAGCATGAAGAGGGTTTCCTTTACCCTTGAGTTTTTATTTAGAGCTTCACCGACCATTCTTTATAAGTTCTTGACAACCCCAAGTTGTCTGATCAGGTGGTTTAGTGACGAAGTAGATATTCAGGATGACACATATACGTTTACCTGGGATGGCGCCGATGAGATCGCGGTCCTGGTTGACGACATTGAAGATGAAAGATTACGTTTCAAATGGGAAGATGCCGATAGCGACGAGGAGTATCTTGAGTTCAGGATGGATAAATCGCCGGTAACCAACGAGACGATATTAGAGATCACGGATTACTGTGACGAAGATGAGGTTGATGACCAAAAGCAACTTTGGGAAAGCCAGATTAAAGTTCTTCGTCAGGAAACAGGTGGCTAAAAAAAAGCCCCGATGGAGATCTCCATCGGGGCTTTTTGGTATGCTCTTTCTTCTTATTGCTGCTTTACAAATTTCCTTGTAACATAGCCTTGCTTGCTAAAGATCCTTAGGAAGTAGATTCCAGATTTCAACTGATCGGTTGTTTGAACAAATTCATTCAATCCTTCTCGTACTTCTATTGGATAGTCAAGAATGGTCTGACCAGAGATATCCATCAGCTTCACCTGAACAGATTCCTCAGATTCACTTTCGACCTGGAAGCTCACCTCAGAGCCTTTTACCGGGTTTGGATAAATCTGACCAACAGTAAACTCAGGACGCTTACGAATTACTTCGATAGTTTTTGAGATCTGTTCTGACCCATCATAATCTTCTGTTACCAACCGGTAATATGATTGTGAAAATGGTGTTTTGTCAAGGATCTCATAAGTACCCCCATTCTCAGCACTGGGTGACGCAAAAATCCGTTGAACTTCTTCCCAACCGTCACGGCCGTTATTAGAGCGTTGGATCTTATGCCATTTCACATTATCCTCAGAATTAGTTTCCCAGGAGATGATATTCCCTCTGTCA
>JABDJM010000455.1 GCA_013002475.1 Saprospiraceae bacterium
TTCCATCGGGTCCTTTGATGATTCCTTTTGGCATCTTTATTATTTCTCACAAGATAATTTTAGCCAATGAAAGGAAGTCCAATCCTTGATTAATTTTGCAGCATGCCAAAACTCCTTTTAATTGAAACGGCCACTGAGGTCTGTTCGATTGGATTATGGGATGGATCGCTCATGGTGGAAAAATCCACCGAGGAAGATTATGCTCACACCTCGCAGCTCACGCTGCTGATCCAGGCAACGTTAAAAGAAGCTGGCTGGCAAATGGAGGAACTGGACGGAGTTGCGATCAGTGCCGGCCCGGGCTCCTATACGGCTCTAAGAGTGGGCGCAGCCACCGCAAAGGGTATTTGCTTTGCCGGAAAAATCCCCCTGATCGCGATTGACACCCTGGAATCTATCGCACTAGCCATGGCCAAATCCGAAAAAAAACCAGAAAATTCCATTTTTCTTCCGATGATCGATGCCCGTAGGATGGAGGCCTATACAGCCCCCTTTGATGGCCAGGCCACCAGACTTGACCAGACGAAAGCAATTATTTTGGATGCAAAATACTTGTCACAGATTCAGGGGGAGTCAGAGAGGCTGGTTCTTGGTGGCAATGGGGCGCCAAAATGCAAGGATATTCTAGGTCCGGGACAGGAAATCCGAGATATATCCTGCGCGGCGAAGCACCTGGGACCCCTGGCTGAAAAGGCCTTTTTAGAAAAAAAATGGGCCGATCTGGCCTATTTCAGCCCTAGCTATATAAAGCCTCCCAACATCACCACTCCTAAGAAAATCTGGAAATAAAATATTAGAAAAATTTTCGATGTGGCTTTTTTCATTTTTATATCTGCCACAGTGCCAGTATCTTTATACCTTATCATATAGAACTATCCTACTATTTGGTATAGTTTTTGGCCTTTTGAAGGCGTATTGATTCATCAAAAACACAATTCATATATGAGAAAGCAGAAAAATGAGACTGTGTTTTTAGGCAATGGTATGAATAACATCGAATTAGATTATGCCGAGCTTAGAAAAGCTGTCTTGGTTCTACGCGCAGTGAACCACAAACTCCGTCAAAGCATCATAGACCTCCTGGAGGAAAATGAGCGTATGACGGTCACTGATATTTACATCAAACTCCGCCTTGAGCAATCAGTTGCATCCCAACATTTAGCCATTCTTAGAAGAGCTGGTGTGGTACAGACTGAACGAAAGGGGAAATTCATTTTTTACAAGTTGGATACAGAAAGACTAAGCCAGATCTCTCGTTTAGTCGAAGAATTAGCAGCCTAAAAACAAAAAATTACTGCGTTAATCTACTCCTATTTTTTCTGCATAATTCCCGAAAACTAAAACCAACTAAAAGCCCGCAACACCAGCTGTTGCGGGCTTTTTCATTTTATGTGTTTTGTATTCATACAAAAAAAACGCATATTTGACAGCTAGGCTTCTTCCCCTGCCTGGCAAAACAAGAACTATGAGAAAGGCCAAGTCTTCTATTAATACTGAGAAGCTTTTTACCTCTGCTGAAATACTCCGTGCTATTGCTCATCCATTGCGGATGAAGATACTTGGCTTTATAGATCAAAACGAAAACATCAACGTCAACAAGATCTACAATACCATGAAGTTGGAGCAATCCATTACTTCACAACACCTCCGAGTATTGCGGGCAGCAGGTTTGGTGTCCACAGAAAAGAATGGAAAATTTCGACACTACAATGTCAATTATCAAAAGGTGACACAAGTGCTTAGTGCCATTAACAATTTTGAGACTAACTAGGGATCCTTTCCTTCCGAATCTTCAAGTTTGATTTCGCTACTAGTATTCTCCTTGGAGGAGTTACTGTCCTTGTCAAGGACGGGATCAGATTCTATCGGGTTTATTGATTCTTCTGCTGATACCTCCTCTTCTATCCTTTTGCCGCTAAAGAATGACCTGTGAAAAAGGATAAGAGAAAAGACTCCTACAGTAATAGCTGAGTCTGCAATATTAAAAACAGGTTTAAAAAAGGTAAATCGTTCTCCGGCCCAAAACGGAAACCAATCCGGGAAATATCCGCGGAACATAGGGAAGTAAAACATGTCAACCACCTTTCCATATAATAGGGGCGCATATCCTCCATCCGGCGGGAACATCATGGCCAAGCCACCATGTATTGGCGAAGCGGAAAAGATCACTCCATAAAAAACACTATCAATGATATTACCGAGTGCCCCAGCCAGGACCAATCCGAAGCTAAAGAGCAAGCCCATACCGGCTGCTGACTTTATCAGGCTCCTTATCAGGTAAATTAGGAAGCCTACCGCCCCAAGACGGAAAAGGCTTAGAATAAGTTTACCGTAGTCCCCGGCGATCTCCATTCCAAAAGCCATCCCAGGGTTTTCTACAAAATGCAATCTAGCCCATGGTTGGCCTAGTATTCGGATGTCGTCTCCGTATTCCATGTGAGTCTTAACCCAGATCTTTAATGCCTGATCCAGGATAAGAATAATGAAAACCAGAATCGAGATTTTTGCGCTTTTGCTCAATGATTTTGCTTTGAAAAAAAATAGTGATTACGGCTTTGCTCATAATCACTATTTCATAACTCGAAATTAACTACAATTCTTGTAAGTATTATCGACTTTGTTTGGCTTCAATACTTAAAGTTGCATGAGGAACTGCACGCAGCCTTTCTTTAGAGATCAGCTTATTGGTGACACGGCAAATTCCATAGACCTTATTCTGGACCCGGATCTTAGCGTTCTCCAAATGAGATATATGCTTTTTCAGCCGACCAGCCATAGAAGTGATCCTTTCAGATTCTGCTGTTCCAATACCATCATCCAAACCTCTTACTTTGGAATCTTCGCTTGATGCCATATCTGATAACTGGCTCATATAAAATTCAAGCTGTTTTTTTGCCTCAGCCAGTTTATCGTCAATTAGCTTTTCGAACTCGGTCAGCTCTTTATCAGAGTACCTTGTTTTCACTGCTCCTTTTCCCATTTCTTAATCCTTTGCGGCGTCATTGCCAGGTTATTAAAAGTTTGTTGTTTAAAAAGCCCCGCAAAATTACGGATTTATATATATGAAATCCAGACCTACGGACTTATTATCCATTTGAAAAGTGTCAATTCTTTTCTCCGAACGAATGTTCGTTAGTAAGTAATTTTTCAAAAAACCACCCTACAAATGGAACATCAGGCTCTGGATTTCGAAAAAAAGAATCCAGGCATTGCTTATGAAAACCCTGCATACCCTAATTCTTTCCCTTTCTATTTCCTGCCTTTTAGGGGCAAATCCCTACCCTACCTACATAATGCAGTACAAGGATGTTGCCATTCAGGAAATGCAGCGGTCTGGGATTCCTGCATCTATCATAATGGCACAGGCCATTTTAGAGTCTTCCTGGGGAAAAGGTGCTCTGGCCCAGGCAGCAAACAATCACTTTGGTATTAAATGCAAAAAAGAATGGGAAGGCCCCTCTTATCCATTATTTGATGATGACTATGATAAGGAAGGGAATCTCGTGGAAAGCTGCTTCAGGTCCTATGCTGATGTATTAAGCTCCTACAGAGACCACACAAATTTTCTGATGGAAAGGTCCAGATATGGTCAGTTGTTTGACTTTCCTTCCTGGGATTATAAGAGCTGGGCTATGGGTTTGCAAACCTGTGGCTATGCCACCGATCCGGAATACGGTCAAAAACTAATTCTGAGAATTGAAAAATACAGCTTGGACAAACTGGATTCCCAAACCGGCATTCTTGAGGCGCCTTATTTTGAGATCCCCTATCAGGAACCAGCAAAAAAAAGCCTGTTCTTCGAAAGAGATTTTGGCTTGATCGAAATTCCAACGGAGTCAAAGAAACCTGGCGAACCTCTGGAAGCGCCCCACTATACCATTGACACTCGTCTCCTGGCAAAACCCTAATCTCCTTCTACTTCTTCCTCGGTGAGTTCTGCCTTCGCCCGTAATGGGTCCGAATGCATGTCCTTGAAATCAGCGCGATTCTTTACTACATCAATAGCCTTGAAAATGGCCTGTCGAAATGAAGACCCATCCGCCTCGTTCTTCCCCGCAATATCATATGCTGTTCCGTGGTCTGGGCTTGTACGAACAAATGGAAGTCCGGCAGTATAATTTACACCCTCCCCAAAAGAAAGGAGTTTGAAGGGTATCAACCCCTGATCATGGTACATAGCCAAAATACCATGCACTTTTCTGTATTGACCAGACCCAAAAAAGCCATCAGCTGCATAAGGTCCCATGGCCATGATACCGTTCTTCTTGGCCTGAACAATTACCGGTCTGATCACTTCTTCTTCTTCATTCCCGATGACTCCATCATCTCCGGCATGTGGGTTTAAGCCCAGGACAGCGATCACAGGTTTTTCAATGCCAAAATCCCTGATCAATGTTTTATTGAATAACTCAAGCTTCTCTTTTAAAACGGCCTTTGTCAGGGTTGATTTCACCTCTTCAATTGGAACATGGTTGGTTGCCAGAGCTACTTTGATATCCTCATGCACCATAACCATCAAACTGGTCTTCACCCCAGCCTTCTCCGAAAAGAATTCTGTATGACCCGGATATCCAAAGCCGGCCATTTTCATAGCCTTCTTGTTAATAGGTCCTGTTACCACCGCATCAATATTTCCCTGCTCCAGATCATAGGCTGCTTGCAGCAATGAGATCTTGGCATATTTGCCACCATCCTCACTTTGCTTTCCCAATGAAATACTGACTTCCTCCTGCCAGCAATTGAACACATTGATCCTGTCCCATTTGAGACGATCAGTGGTCTTTACGCTATAAAAATTAATGTGGTCAGCTTCGATGATATTCTTATGATAGGATACCACCTTTGATGATCCATAAATCACAGGGGTGCACATATTCAGAATACCCGGATGGCTTAAGGCTTTTAATATCACTTCCAGGGAAATTCCGTTGATGTCCCCTACAGTAATTCCTATATTTGGTTTTGACATATTTTTCTACCTTTTAACTCCACAAAATCGGAAACTTTCCATGCGGAAATTCCATTCACTTCATGTGAGCAACGAAGATACATAATTTGGGCACCCCGCCTTTTAATCATGATCCTGTGAAAGCCAAGAAATCATTTGGTCAACATTTTTTGAACCGGGAAGATATCGCCGAACGGATAGCCCTTTCTGTGCCCGAAAAAGCACCCGTAGATAAGGTTCTTGAGATCGGACCAGGGAAGGCCATGCTCACAAAATATCTTCTAGAAAACTGGCCTGGATTATTTGCTGTAGAAGCGGACCGCGATATGGTGGAGTATCTGGCCCGCAATTATCCGGATTTCTCAAAAAGGGTTTTTCAGGGTGATTTCCTTAAAATGGATATCGGCTCTTCCTTTCCAGGAGAGCAGGTCGCAATAGTGGGGAATTTTCCCTACAACATTTCCAGTCAGATCGTGATAAAAGTTATCGAAAACAGAGACATCGTTCCCATTTTAGTTGGCATGTTCCAGAAGGAGGTGGCCCAACGAATCGTCGCAGGACCTGGTTCGAAAACCTATGGAGTGATCTCTGTATTGACTCAGGCCTTCTTTCAGGGAGAGTATCTTTTCTCAGTTTCAAAAGGGTCCTTTTCGCCTCCTCCAAAAGTGGAATCGGGTGTCATCCGTCTGGTCAGAAAAGAGAATTACCAATTAGCCTGTGATGAAGGTTTGTTCCGTAAAGTGGTAAAGCAGGCTTTTTCCCAGCGCAGAAAAATGTTGCGGAATACGATGAAGGTTTGGTTAAAGGAAGAGCCTGTGATCCAGGATTCTTTTTTTGATCAAAGGCCTGAACGATTATCCGTGGAAGATTTTGTCCAGCTTACCCAATGGGTCGAGGAAACGAGGGGGTGAGGGGCGATCGGCTTTGAGCAGTGGGCTGTGAGCGTTTGGCTGTGGGCTTTGAGCAGTGAGCGATGGGCGATGAGCCCCAGAGGGGCGCAATTTTTCTAGCAATTGATATAACCCCAATTCGAGCCCCAGAGGGGCGTAATTTTTTTCAGCCACGAAGTCCTACCGGCAGGGGGCACAATGGACACAAAGTGAAAGAAGGGATCAATCGGCTGTGGGCTGTGAGCGATGACCTTGGGTAATAATTGATAGGCTTTGAGCTTTCAACGCGCGAAGCGCATTCAACGGCCAAAGGCAGTTAAACAGGCGAAGCCAACTAAACGGCCGAAGGCATTCAAAACTTCTTAATTCTTCCATTTGTTACCTTTGCTCACCAGAATTAAGACTATGTCATTAGAATCAAAAATTACCCAGGATCTTAAGACTGCCATGAAGGCCAAAGACCAGGCAGGTCTCCGAACTATACGAGCGATCAAATCGGCTATTCTTCTTCAAAAAACAGACGGCTCCGGGATAGCCCTGAATGAGGAACTGGAGATCAAAATGATCCAAAAATTGATCAAATCGAGAAAGGATTCTTTGGAGATATATGAAAAGCAAAGTAGAGATGACCTGGCAAAAAAAGAACGCGAGGAAATCGAAATCCTGGAGCGCTATCTCCCGACCCAGCTTTCGGCAGATGACCTTAAGCCAATCCTGCAGGACATCATCACCAAAGTAGGTGCAAGCTCGATGAAAGACATGGGTAAGGTTATGGGTATGGCATCCGCCCAGTTGAAAGGCCAGGCAGATGGTAAGACCATCTCCTCCGTGGTTAGAGAATTACTAGGTTAAAGTTTATGGTTTTAGAGCAACTAAAGGATATCTGTAAGGAAAGGATTCTGGTGATGGATGGAGCCATGGGTTCCCTTATCCAGGAGTATAAACTTGAGGAAAAAGATTTCAGAGGGGATCGCTGGAAGGATCATCCATCCGACCTGAAGGGGAATAACGAACTTCTTTCTATTACCAGGCCTGATGTCATTCAGGCCATTCACCGAGCCTACTTGGAGGCAGGTGCAGATATCATTGAGACAAACACCTTCGGTGGCACCGCTGTCGCTCAGGCCGACTACGGAACTGAAGCCGATGCATACGAGCTGAATTTTCATTCCGCAAAAATTGCCACAGAAGTTGCAGCAGAGTTTACACAAAAGGATCCGGCTAAGCCGCGGTTTGTGGCCGGAGCGCTGGGACCTACACCGCGAACCGCTTCGCTCAGCCCTGATGTCAATGACCCTGGATATAGGGCGATAACTTTTGATGAACTCGTTGATGCCTACCTAACACAAGCTAAAGGACTTGCGGACGGAGGGGTTGACATCATGCTGATAGAAACTGTCTTTGATACGCTCAACTGTAAGGCGGCCCTTTTTGCGCTAGACCTACTATTCGAAGAAAAAGGCCGCAAATGGCCAGTGATGGTTTCGGGGACGATCACGGATGCTTCCGGTCGTACGCTTAGCGGACAGACGGTCTCCGCCTTTTACATTTCGGTAAGCCATATGGACCTCTTTAGCATTGGCCTGAATTGCGCCCTGGGTGCTCAGGAAATGCGTCCTTACATCGAGGAACTAAGCAAGATCGCAGATTGTCAGATTTCCGCTTATCCAAACGCCGGGTTACCCAATGAATTTGGCGAATACGATCAGGCTCCTGAAGAAATGCAACAGTACCTCAGAGATTTTGCCTCCTCAGGTTTTGTCAATATCATCGGTGGTTGCTGCGGAACTACACCCGCTCATATAAACGCTATGGCTGAGGCGGTGAAGGGGGTAACACCTCGCAAACTCCCAGTCGTGGAGGAGCAAAGTCAGTTTAGTGGTCTAGAGCCCCTGGTCATGCGGGAGGATATGAATTTTGTCAACATTGGTGAGCGTACTAATGTGACTGGTTCCAGAAAATTTGCCCGGCTGATCCGGGATGGAAATTACAACGAAGCACTTTCTGTTGCGCAACAACAGGTAGAAGGTGGTGCTCAGATCATTGATATCAACATGGATGAGGGCTTACTCGATTCCAAGAAAGCCATGGTTGATTTTTTGAATCTGGTAATGAGCGAACCAGAGATCGCCAAGCTGCCTATCATGATCGACTCTTCAAAGTTTGAGGTGATCGAAGCTGGCTTGAAATGCGTACAGGGAAAGTGCATTGTCAATTCCATTTCGATGAAAGAGGGTGAAGAGGAGTTTATTCGCCATGCAAAACTGGTAAGAAGATATGGCGCTGCGGCGGTTGTCATGGCCTTTGATGAAAAAGGCCAAGCCGATACGATCCAGCGAAAAGTGGAGATCTGTGAGCGAGCCTACCATATACTGGTTGATCAGGTCGGCTTCAAGCCTGGCGACATCATTTTCGATCCAAATATTTTTGCGGTAGCTACCGGGATTGATGAGCACAATGAATATGCTGTCAATTTCATTGAAGCTACTCGTCAGATCAAGGACCGCTGTCCTGGGGCAAAGATCAGTGGTGGTGTTTCCAATATTTCGTTTTCATTTCGAGGCAACAATGCTGTCCGGGAAGCCATGCATTCGGCTTTCTTGTATCATGCCATACAGGCAGGTATGGACATGGGCATCGTTAATGCCGGGATGATGGAAGTGTACGAGGAAATCCCAAAGGATCTTCTACTGCTTGTGGAGGACGTACTCTTCAACAGAAAACAAGAAGCCACAGAAGCGTTGACCGATTATGCAGCCCGTGTAAAAGGTGGCGGAAAAATATTGGTCAAAGATCTCTCCTGGAGAGAAAAGCCATTGAATGAAAGACTGTCTCACTCCCTGGTAAAAGGGATAACCGAGTTTATTGAGGAGGACACTGAGGAGGCCCGAAAACAATTTCCCCTAGCCTTGCAGGTGATCGAAGGACCTTTAATGGATGGAATGAATGTGGTTGGTGATCTATTTGGAGCAGGAAAAATGTTTTTGCCCCAGGTAGTTAAATCAGCGAGGGTAATGAAAAGAGCGGTGGCCTATCTGACACCTTATATAGAAGAGCAAAAAGCGCAAGGAGGAGGAAGTTCCAAAGGGAAAATCCTGATGGCAACGGTAAAAGGAGACGTACATGACATTGGAAAAAACATCGTCGGTGTTGTGCTTGGCTGCAACAACTTTGAGATCATAGATATGGGTGTCATGGTTCCCGCGGCAAAGATCCTTCAGAAAGCTCAGGAAGAACATGTGGACATCATTGGTTTGAGCGGATTGATCACTCCCTCTTTGGATGAGATGGTTTACGTCGCTAAAGAGATGGAACGCCTGGGCATGGAGTTGCCATTGATGATCGGGGGCGCTACCACTTCAAAAACACATACGGCTGTTAAGATTGAACCACAGTATTCCGGACCCATTATTCATGTGCTGGATGCGTCCCGTTCTGTTGCTGTAGCAAGTTCATTGCTTTCAGCAGATGATGAAAACCGACTTAGGTTTCTGGATGCCACCAAGAAGGAATATGCGAGAGTGCGTGAAGCCCGTGGGAATCGAAAGTCCAATAAGAAATACCTATCGATTGAACGGGCTCAGGAAAACAAATGGCGGGCAGATTTTTCAGCAGCTGCAATCAAACCGTCCTTTCTTGGAGTAAAGGTTTTTGAAAACTATGATCTCGAAGAATTGTCGGAGTACATCGACTGGACTCCATTTTTCAAATCCTGGCAGCTAGCTGGAAAGTTTCCAGCGATCCTGGAAGACAAAATCGTTGGTGAGGAAGCAAAGAAACTCTTCAATGATGCTCGTAGCATGCTTAGAAGGATAATCGACGGGAAATGGTTGACAGCTAAATCGGTCATCGGATTTTTTCCGGCGAATGCGGACAAGGATGACACCATTCTTTACAATGGTAAGCAAACTGAGCTTGAGCGTCTTTGTCACCTTCGTCAGCAAAATCAAAAAGCCCCCGGGCAAAAAAATTACTCATTAGCTGATCTCATTAGACCAGCAGAGGAAGGACAAGATTACATCGGAGCTTTTGCGGTAACTACAGGCGTAGGAATTGAGGAGCATGTGAAACGTTTTGAGGAGGCCCATGATGATTACAACGCTATTATGCTCAAAGCCCTGGCAGACCGGCTAGCAGAGGCCTTTGCAGAAAGAATGCATGAGAGGGTGCGAAAAGAATTTTGGGGCTACGCTCCCCAAGAGCAACACAGCAATGTAGAACTCATTTCAGAAAGCTATAAGGGAATCCGGCCTGCACCTGGCTATCCCGCCTGCCCTGATCATACGGAAAAGGAAAAGCTCTTTAAGCTGCTCGATGTTGAGAAGAACATCGGCATGAAATTGACCGAGAGTTTTGCCATGTATCCTGCTGCAAGTGTTAGCGGTTGGTATTTTGCCCATCCGGAGGCTAAGTATTTTGGATTGGGTAAGATCGGTAAGGATCAGGTCGCGGACTATGCAAAGCGGAAAGGGATGAGCCTCGAAGAGGCGGAGCGGTGGTTGGCGCCGGTGTTAAATTACAGATAGGTTAATCAATTGCCACAAAGGCACAAAGAACACAAAGGTATCCACAGCTTTCCAATTGGTACTCATCAGATAAGCCCCAGAGGGGCGAAATTTCTGTAGCCAAAGTATCAAAAGAGGTTCCAGCTCCAGAGGAGCGTAATTTTGAATGCAGCCCTCAGTCAACTAATTGGGTTTCGTTTCAAGCGCCAAGCTATCCTTTACCTCCTTTCGTCTAATTATATTTCAAAGCTGGTTTGAATTCCTTTTATTCGTTCTATGCTTTACTGGCTATTCCAGATACTGAAATCAATATTCCTTTTAGTACTACCCTTCATTATATTGATCAGGGGAGCTGTGTATTTCCATAGTGAGTATCACCTGCATCCCTGGGCTGCGCTACTGGGTGGAGCAGGAGCCGCCATGTTGGTGTTGTTTATCTATCTCACTTTTGTACACGGAAGGTTTACCGGAAAGATCGGTAGCAAAAAAACTTTTAAACGACGAGGATTGATCGTGCTGGTTTTGGTGCTTGGCTACTGTGTCCATGGACTCTTTTTTCTGTCAAGCAAAAACACCAAAGCTGAAGAAGTGCGCACTGAATTTACGAACCTGCACCCCATCTTACGCCTGGGAGTTAGCACGATCGTTTTTCTTGACAGGGATCTGATCATTACAGACGCCAGTCGTTTTCCGGAAGACTATAAAAAAATGGGGCTACCCAGAAAAGGCAGATCGCTACATTACAAGCAAAGCAATGGATTTGCTCATGCTCTCGACCTTAGAACCAATGGTCGCTCTGAATTCCGCAACACCCTTTTGAAAGGCTATTTCTGGGCTATGGGTTTTAATACCCTACGGCACGTAGGGACTGGAGATCACCTGCACATTAGTTTGCAAAGCCACGACACGCCGGGAGCTATCTAGAAGAAAAAGCGGAGTGCTCCATCTATGATGGAAATGATCGCAGCAAGACCAAGAGCCCACCAAAAGTTTTTCACTTCAAATTCATCCAGAAAATAATCTGCTATCTGGATCAGGATGGCGTCCAAAAACCAGTTGAAAACTCCCCAGGAAAGTATGCCCAGAGAAACGATCTTCAGTACACTCCCAACAGTAAAATTCAGGATAGCTAAAACGACAACAACGATCACCGCATGCATGAACCCTTTGAGCTTAACACCATCTAGGAGATAAGAACCTGCCCATACGCCAATGGCTGAAGCGATTATTCCAAATACATATTCCATAATTATCCTTTTACGATCTTAAAAATTCCTTCCTGCTCTACTGAAATATACAGAAAGCCATCCGGAGCCTGTCGCACGTCGCGAAGGCGACCGGATTTTTCAAATAGTTTTTCTTCTCGGACCACCTTATCCCCGTCCAGGACAACCCGTTGCAGATACATAAATTTAAGAGCCCCCACCATTAGTGAACCTTTCCAATCTGGATAATAATCCGAGTTTACAAAGGCCATCCCACTGGGAGCTATAGATGGCGTCCATTGATGTAAAGGTTGTTCCATCCCCTCTTTATGTGTTATCTCTGTAAACTTGGTTCCGCTGTAATTGATACCATAACTAATGACAGGCCAACCGCAATTTTTTCCTTTGCGAATGATGTTGATCTCATCCCCACCACGAGGACCGTGTTCATGCGTCCAGATCTCCCCGGTTGCGGGGTGACGATCCATGCCCTGGGGATTACGATGACCATAGGAATAGATAGCAGCCTTGGCACCAGGAGTTCCTACAAAAGGATTATCCTCTGGTATTCTGCCATCATCATGGATACGGTAGATTTTTCCGTTGTCCCTTTTAACATCCTGCGGATTGACATCACGCTCTCCCCTGTCCCCAATGGAAAAGTATAAATACCCATCCCTGTCA
This sequence comes from Saprospiraceae bacterium, assembly GCA_013002475.1. Classification (GTDB taxonomy): domain Bacteria; phylum Bacteroidota; class Bacteroidia; order Chitinophagales; family Saprospiraceae; genus JABDJM01. Next base: position 12,233 of record JABDJM010000455.1, read on the forward strand.
AACTTCATTCGGGAGCCAAAGTGATGTGCCCTGTTCGTAGCAGGACTAGCCTGATACAACACTTGCTGATCCGCCAATCGATCACCATCCAGCTTACCTCGGATAATTCGTGTATTGCCAGCCTGTCCATCTTCCGCGTAGGACTGGCTGAGGTAGATCCATCCATTATCTTTGTAATTCGGATGAAGAATCACATCAAGGAGTCCTCCCTGACCATGTGCGAATGCCGGCGGCACATCCCTTATCACCGTTTTTGAACCATCTTGAAATAGAATAAGGTCTCCTCTTTTTTCTGTGTAGAGGATAGAGCCATCCGGAAGGAAAGCCATTCCCCAGGGAATCTCCACATCATCCACAACCTTCTCCAACACATAGCCGTGAGTCTTGGAAGTTTTTGCAGGAGGCGTTTTTACCTGGGCTTCATTGCAGCTCAGAGAAACAACCAGAAAAACAAACAGTGAAATGATTCGGTTGGGGAATTTCATAACTCTTTAAATTTAAACAGCACCTTCTTTTATCTCTTCCACCACATCAGGGTTAAGTAAGGTACTAACATCACCCATGTTATCCACATCACCTGCAGCGATCTTTCTGAGTATTCGCCGCATGATCTTTCCCGACCGTGTCTTAGGAAGGCCGGTTACGACCTGGATCTTATCGGGTTTAGCAATCGGCCCGATCTCCTTGGTTACTACCGCCCGGACTTCCTGTGAAAATGATTCATTATCCGTTACATTCCTATTAGGGATCACATAGGCGTAAATTCCCTGCCCCTTAATACTATGGGGATAACCGACTACAGCTGACTCTACCACATTGTCATGTTCATTGATGGCATTTTCAACTTCAGCAGTTCCCATACGGTGACCAGAAACATTGAGAACATCATCAACCCGTCCTATGATCCGGTATCGACCTTCTGAATCTCTACGGGCACCGTCTCCGGTGAAGTAGAGATCCGAAAAATCTGAAAAATACACCTCCTTGCACCGCTGGTGATCTCCCCAGGTGGTTCTAAGGATAGAAGGCCAGGGGTATTTTATACAAAGTAGCCCTTCCACACCATTACCATGGATCTCATTTCCTTCCTGGTCAACCAGCAAAAGCTGGACACCTGGTAATGGATAAGAAGCATAGCAAGGCTTTGCATCTGTGATTCCCGGGAGCGGAGAAATCAGGATCCCTCCTGTCTCAGTTTGCCACCAGGTATCAACTATTGGACAATTTCCTTTACCTACTTTTTCATTATACCAATTCCAGGCTTCCTCATTGATGGGCTCGCCCACCGAACCTAAAACCTTTAGGGATGACAAATCATATTTCTCAACATACTCATCTCCTTTTGCCATTAAGGCTCTGATCGCGGTTGGAGCGGTATAAAATTGATTGACTTTATGCTCTTCACAGATCTGCCAAAAGCGACCAGCATCCGGATAGGTGGGCACGCCCTCAAACATCATCGTAGTTGCTCCTGCCAATAGTGGCCCGTACACTATATAACTATGACCGGTGATCCAACCAATGTCTGCCGTACACCAATAGATGTCCCCTTCATTGTATTGGAAAACATTTTCAAAAGAAAAGCAAGTGTAAACCATGTATCCTCCACAGGTATGCACAACCCCTTTTGGTTTACCGGTTGAACCTGAAGTGTAAAGGATAAAAAGAGGGTCTTCTGAATCCATCATTTCTGCCGGGCAATCGGTGGCCTGTCCCTCCAATTCCTCATTCCACCACTTATCTCTACCATCTTCCCAGGCAATCCCTCCGCCCGTGTTTTTATGCACAAGTACCGTCTCTACCGAATCACAGTTCATGCTTAGCGCCTGATCGACTACCGTTTTGACAGGTATGTTTTTAACACCGCGATGATTGAAGTCTGAGCAGATGACCATTTTACAGGTTGCATCCTTGACCCGGTCGGCCAAGGCCTGGGCAGAAAACCCTGCGAAGACGACTGAGTGGATAGCACCTATCCGCGCACAGGCCAAAACACCAATGGCTAACTCAGGTACCATAGGCATGTAAAAACAAACCCGGTCCCCTTTGCCAATGCCATTTGCTTTTAGTGCATTAGCCGCTTGACAAACAGCCGCGTGCAATTCCTTGAAAGAGTATCGTTTGGTCTCACCATCCGGGTCATTAGGTTCCCAGATGATGGCCGTTTGATCTCCTTTCGTTTCTAAATGCCGGTCAAGGCAATTTTCAGTGATGTTTAGTTTGCCACCTACAAACCATTTGACATCCGGACCGTTGAAGTTCCAGTCCAGGACCTGATCCCATTTCTTATGCCATTGAAAAGTTTCTGCTTGTTCTGCCCAGAAACCCTCCGGGTTTTCTACAGATTTTTGAAAAAGAGATTTGTATTCGTCTAAGGTGTTTATTCGAGTTGTCATATGTTATTTTTTGCCTGCCTAAAATAGCCAAAAACCACAAATGCAAAAGGCCCTGCATAGCAGGGCCTTCGATGATTTTTTTCATCTTTTTTATCTGTTCAACCACCAACCTAACCAGGATCCGGCTAGTCCGAACTGGACAACCTGATCGATCAGATCGGGAAGTGAATTGGTCATAAACCAAATACTGTTTAAATAAGAGATCACCAGGTAGCCGATCACTCCCACGCCGATAGAGGCTAAAACTGATTTTCCAAAGGTTAGATCCGCAAACTGAAGGAGGATCCAGCATAGGATCGCCATAACAATAACATTCATGACAAAGCCACGAGCCATATTTGCTCCCATATTGTTTTGCATGTCGCTATGGTAGCTTACCTGTGCCCATGGTTTTCCGATTCTGCCTTCAAAGGCTTTTTCCATTTCTTCTCTGGGCGTTCCTGGCTCAAAGGTCGGCATGAAATAAGTTCCTTCTTCAAGGCCTGTTGCCGCAAGAGCTGCCAGCACCTCATCCTGCTTATCTGTGTATTCCATCTGGCTGTAATGCAGGTTGGCCATGCCATAGGAAATGAACTGCCAAATAAAGAGGATCAAACCTCCTACCAATGCTCCGATTAAAATCTTTTTCATTTTGTTTCGTTTTGGTTAGTCCCATTAAGTTAGACAAATTGACTGGGTTTCGTCTTTAATGAGGATTCGAACAACAATTTGTCCTGCAAAACGTACATGAAAAAAACTCTTGAGATGAAACTGTTAAAACTCGTTCTGTTCCTTTTTCTACTGCCTTGTATTACTCAAGCACAAATCGAAATAAATCCTCACATCGGATTAAATACGATTCCTGGAGACATGGTGGTTGAAGGTGCGGAGTTCCAGGGAGAGGTAGGTGTTACAGCTGGTATATTTGTTCGGATCGTTCCGGAAAACAGTTTGTGGTTTATGCCTGGCATCCAATACTATACTTACAAACAAGGCGTGCTTGATACCTATGGTCCTAGCACACTGGATCTTGGTGAAACCAGTTTGAAGTATGTGAAAATCCCTTTGAATCTTGCGTACAATTTGACGGGCACAGGCAGTCCTATAAAGTTTTTTATCAATGGTGGCTTCACTCCCTCCTTTGCTATTTCTGAACCAGAGGATATAGTTACGGATGTGTTACCCAACATCCGGCAAAAAGATTTTCTGCTAGGCGGTAATCTGGGATTGGGAGTTGATGTGCTTTTTGGAACCCTTTGGTTGAATTATGAAACTTCGGTCACAAAGATTTATGAAGAAGCTGACACTCCTATTGATCTGTGGACTCTTGCCTTGGGTGTCAAGTTTTGAAAAAAAGAAAACCGCCAGTGACTTTTAATCACTGACGGTCTAGCTTTGGGTCTTTTATCTTATAGCCTTTTTGTATTGTTATATTATTTACAAAAATACCTTATTTCTGCTTAAAAATCCAATTCACTCTAAGGCCTGAGGATAATAAATTTATTCTCCGGGTCCCGTAACCAATATAGTTTCTATAGCCAATACCTCTTTTAAGGAAAAATCCAGTCTCAACCCTTTTAAACCATACAATCCCAAGGCCTAATTCAGCAAACAACCTTTGGGAAAAAGCGCTTCTGGTATCATAGGTCTCATACATATAGTCTGAATTGATCCTCCCATTAAAGATGTCATTGGAAGTCCGATCGATATTTTCATCAACCGAACTCAAGGATTCATGCCCGCTGATATGCATTTCGCCATCATACGTAATACCGGTGTTGGCTCCTACCCCTCCATACAATTTTAGCCAATTGGCAACATTCACTTGTCTGTTCAGGGTACCTTCGAGCATCAACTCATCTCCCCAACTATTCAGGGATTGGTACTCAAAAAATTCAGCATCGTTTCTGGAGTAATACAGAGCATCGTAACGATTAAAAACGCTTACCAAGGCAAGGTCTAAAAAGGTGTTTGGTTTATTTGGAAACCCAAGGGTAACATAAGCTCTGAGGTAGGGGTTTTCGCACACTCCACCATAAAGGGTGCCGGGCGCAAAATCGGAAGCATCAAACTCGGAGCCCTCTATACCTCTTGCGGTGCCAAGGAAAAAATCAGGATCCATATTATTTATTCTGTCCTGATCAAATCCTGTAGAAAGACCGATCTTTTTGATGAACATTTTTCCTTGGGTTTCTTGGGCGTGTCCAAGAGCAGCCAGGCTGCAAAATGCAACAAGGAAAAAGAATCGTTTCATGGTTTGTTATAGTTATTTGTTTTCAATGATTATGCTATAATACACAATACTTGCTGCAATCCGGCGGAAAGAGAGACGCATTTGAAAAGGAATGTTAGGTCCTTTTTTTTACATTTGATTAATCGAAATACGTAAAGGCCTCAAAGTATTTCACTTCAAGATTAACCAACCATGAAAGAAGGATATTGGTCCAGCAATATTAAATATTTGGTTATCCTTCTTAGCATTTGGTTTCTGGCTTCATTTGGATGCGGAATATTATTTGCCCCTTGGTTAAATCAGTTTCAGATCGGCGGATTTAAACTAGGATTCTGGTTCGCTCAACAAGGCTCCATTTATATTTTTCTCTTGCTCATTTTGGTTTACATCTTTCTGATGAATCGGTTGGATCATCGATATGGTGTAGATGAAGATGATGAATAAAACTTTCCAAGATGAGCATCCAAACCTGGACCTTTATCATAGTTGGGCTGACCTTTGCCATTTATATTGGAGTGGCTATTTGGGCCAGGGCAAGTTCTACCTCTGAATTTTATGTAGCCGGAAAAGGAGTTCATCCTGTACTCAACGGAATGGCCACCGCCGCCGACTGGATGTCGGCCGCTTCTTTCATAAGCATGGCAGGCCTCATTGCTTTTATGGGCTACCAAGGAAGTCAATATCTGATGGGCTGGACCGGAGGATATGTTTTGCTTGCCCTGATGCTCGCTCCTTACCTGCGCAAGTTTGGAAAGTTCACCGTCCCTGATTTTATCGGTGACCGTTATTACTCACAGGTCGCCCGTGTGGTTGCAGTAGTATGTGCACTTTTTGTGTCCTTCACTTATGTCGTCGGACAGATGAAAGGCGTTGGGATCGCCTTTTCAAAATTTTTGGAGATCCCCTTTACCTGGGGTGTGGTCATTGGTGTCGGGATCGTTTTCTTTTATGCTGTCTTAGGTGGCATGAAAGGCATAACCTATACACAGGTAGCACAATATTGTGTGCTGATCTTTGCTTATCTGGTTCCTGCTGTTTTCATTTCCATCCTGATGGTCGGCAATCCCATTCCACAACTCGGGCTAGGAGGTACACTCAGTGACGGATCACAATTACTTGGTAAGCTAGATAGCCTTTGCACCGAGTTGGGCTTTGAAGAATACACCACCAGTGCGCGAAGTCCTGTTGATATGTTTTTCATAACTGCTGCACTCATGCTCGGCACCGCCGGCCTCCCGCATGTGATCGTTCGGTTCTTTACAGTACCCAAAGTGGTGGATGCACGCAAGTCGGCCGGCTGGGCATTGCTCTTTATTGCTATCCTTTATACTTCCGCTCCTGCCATTGCGGCTTTTGCAAGGACGAACCTAATCAACACCGTTAGCAACCAGCCCTACAGTACGATGCCTGCCTGGTTTTCAAATTGGGAAGACACAGGACTGTTAAAGTTTAACGATAAAAATGGTGACGGCATCATCCAGTATTACGATGATCAAAATCCGGACTTTGTATTATCTGTTGCTGAGCCAGCGGGATACAAGGGGAACGAGTTGATCGTTGATCGTGATATCATGGTACTAGCTAACCCGGAAATTGCCAACCTACCCTCCTGGGTCATTGCACTGGTAGTCGCAGGTGGATTAGCTGCAGCCTTATCCACTGCAGCAGGATTGCTACTCGTTATCTCAAGTTCTATTTCTCATGACCTGCTGAAGAAATGGCTGCGTCCAAATATCTCCGAAAAAGGAGAATTGAAAGCTGCACGATGGGCTATCGCAGCAGCGGTAATCGTCGCCGGGTACTTTGGTATAAATCCACCAGGTTTTGTAGCGGAGGTTGTCGCCTGGGCATTTGGATTGGCTGCAGCCAGTTTTTTCCCGGCCCTGATCATGGGCATTTTTTACAAACGGATGAATCGCGAAGGAGCGGTGGCAGGAATGATCGTAGGCCTGGTATTCACAGGGCTTTACATAGTTTATTTCAAATACCTGGGGGGAACAGCTGATGAATATTGGTGGGACATTTCTCCAGAGGGAATTGGTACTTTAGGTATGCTTTTGAACTTCCTGGTGTCGATCGTGGTCAGTCGCTTTTTTCCGGCTCCCCCTCCTGATGTGCAGGAGCTCGTAGAGCGGATCCGGGTACCCAAAGGTGCAGGTGAAGCAGTCGGGCATTAAAAAAGCCCCGGTCAATGACCAGGGCTTCCTTTCACAGGGATTGTGTATTGCTATCTTTTAATCTCGGCATTCTTCCTTTAATTCTTTTAAAGCCTCTTTACTTTCTACCTCAACGAGTGTCCCGTCATTCATAAACACGGTCATCGGGAAAACCAAAGTTGGTCTTTGATCGGAATCAGGATTATTTTCTTTCCACTCTCGTAGGATGTTTCTCATTTGGTATTTATCCTGAGCAGTAACCAGAATTCCTGAAGGCAATTCGATAGTTAATGGATACACAGGTCGGAAGCAAAACATTGGTCGGTTACTGTGGCCATTCCAATCATGGTTCTGGAACCATACTCTAATGCAAAGTTTTCGATACTCCGCCATTTCTTCTTTGCTTGCCACTGAAAAGATGTTCCCATCAGGGTCAGCTAACTCAATTGGGTAAACAAACTGTGGTCGGGTTGCTGCAGATGGATTGTCTTGTTTCCATTCTCTGATCGCGGAGATCAATTCCTGGTAGCCTCCGATCTCAACTACTTCATCTCCAAAGGCAATGTCAATTGGGAAGATCAGTTCGTAACATCCGTGGCGTCCGCAATTAGCTTCTTCCTGAAGCTTAAAGACAGACTCGTCAGTAAAATTCTGAATATCTACATCGCTAAGGTCACCTTCGTCGACACAGGCTGTAAAGGATATTCCAAGAAAAAGGAAAAGAAGGAAGTTTAATTTCAAAATCTGATTTGTCATGATCGTATTTTTTTAGGTGTTGAAAATTCAATTACAACTACCTAATCTCAAAGCTGGGACTTTGTACTCAATTTTTTTTCGTTTTTTTCAAATAAATTCAAATCCCGGGCCAAAACCATCGTAAAATAGAGCGTTCTATTCACGTAAATGACAGATTCTGGCGACATATTTCTATGGAGAAGATTAAAAACCGGAGACAAAAAGGCTCTGGAACAGATCTATTCCACCCATGTGGATGCACTTATCCAGTATGGTCGACGCTTTTGCTCTAATGAACAACTAGTAGAAGATGCGATCCAGGATCTTTTCATCTATGTATGGTCTAACAAGGAAAAATTGGGTGATACGGACTCTATTATCCGGTATTTATTGATCTCCTTAAAAAGGGCCCTATTCAAAAAAATGAAAGAGGCGGGCAAGATCGCAGATGCGGAACCCGAGCACCACAGCTTTGAAGCATCCTTGTCCATGGAAGATATGATCATTGAGGAGGAGGGTTTTGAAGAGCAGTCTACCAAACTGAAACAGGCTTTTGAGGCCTTAAGCGCCAAACAAAAGGAAGCTATATACCTCCGTTTTTATCAAAAGTTGGATTATGAGGCCATTTGTGAAATCATGGAAATCAACTACCAATCTGTTAGAAACCTGATTTCCAGGGCTTTAAGCAGAATGCGAGGGCATATGAACGTTCTTTTTTGGTGGATCTTACTTCTGGGTGAAATTTTTGCAAAAATATTGAGTACAAAAGGAGGAATAGATCCTTATTAAGGTATATGACTAGATCGATTTACATATTCGGATTGATTCTTTTGCTTTCTGCCTGTACAAATGAGGAGGAGAACCTGGTGATCATTGACCCTGCTTTGCAGACTTATGTGTATCGCTTTATTGACGAGGGTGCTGAGCGGAACGTGGATGTGGATTTTACTTTGGAAGGGATCACGATTGAAATCGAAAACATTGAAACGAATGGGGTACCCGGTCAATGTCAAAGTTATGATGGGGGCGCGAACATTCTTTTAATCGATCCTCAGTTTTGGTCTGCATATTCAGAGGTAAAAAAAGAATTGCTACTCTTTCATGAATTAGGTCATTGCTATTTAGGACTTGCTCACGATGACAATAAGGATGAAAATGGAAATTGTCTTAGCATAATGCATAGCAGTTCTTCCGTTTGCGAAATTGATTTCTCCGGAGAAAATCGGGAGCAATTGCTTGATGAATTATTTGAAAAATAATGGACGCGAAGTTTTTGACATATGATGTAGTAGAACTGGCTGCCGATCCGGCCTTTCAGGCCTATGCCCTGGATAAGGTGGATCAACCAGCCTGGGATACCTGGCTAGCTTCACATCCTGAGCAGGAACAAAAGATCAAAGAAGCCAGCCAGCTTGTGCAAAATATCCGTGTCAAACCTTTGCCTAAATCCGGCATTGATACAGCGGCCCTTTGGGATCGCATCGACCAGGCGAGCCCTGAGCAAAAAGCAACGGAGGCTCCGCGCAAGGGTCGACGCATTATGCTCAGGTGGGTAGCCGCGGCAGCGGCGGGGCTTGCTTTATTGATCTTCTTCAATCTGGGTCAGCAAGGACTTACAACTTTTGAAGCAGGGCTTGCTGAATCCCAAAGCATGGCATTACCCGATCAAAGCACGGTTCAGTTAAATGCTGACTCCAGGATTAGCTACTCTAAAAAGGATTGGAAAGAAAACCGAGAGCTAGAATTAAACGGTGAAGCCTTTTTCCAGGTCCAAAAGGGAAAGAAGTTTTCTGTAAAGACTCCTGGAGGAACAGTCGAAGTGCTTGGAACTTCCTTCAATGTTTTAGCCCGCGGCAAGGAATTTGAGGTTCATTGCAAGACTGGAAGAGTAGCTGTAAGAAGTGGTAATTCAGAAGTGATCCTCAACCCGGGAGATAAAGTATCCAAGACGGAACAAGGTGCCTTGAGGAAAGGCAGTTTCGATGAAAGCCAGGAAGTAGACTGGATCGTCGGAAGATTTCGTTTTAATAATGCGCCTTTAGAAAAAGTAATGGGATCAATTGAAAGACAATTTGGCTACAAAGTGGATATGCCACAAGAACTTAAGGCAACTGCCTTCACAGGCCTTTATGAATCCAATAATATTGACTCTGCCC
>JABDJM010000203.1 GCA_013002475.1 Saprospiraceae bacterium
TCGTGCATCCATCCCATCATCCACTTCTGTCCAAATCCCAGGCCTCCTGTGTAGGTGGGCCTGCTGACTCCTGACCAGTCGGTAGATTCCTCTGCAATAGTTACTGCATCGGGATATTCCAGGTACACTGTTTCGTTGAATCGTTTTAGGAAGGAGATCGCCTCCAGGTTTTCATTGCCACCATGTTTGTTTGCCACCCAGGCTCCGTCATCCCTGGAATAATCTAGGTAAAGCATGGAGGCAACGGCATCAACCCGTAAACCATCAACATGGAAATGTTTTAACCAATACATCGCATTGGCCAACAGAAAACTGATGACCTCATTTTTCCCGTAATTGAAGATTGCACTTTTCCAATCCGGATGAAAACCCTGACGGGGATCCTCATGCTCATACAGATAGGCACCATCAAATTGTGCTAACCCATGTGCATCAGTTGGAAAATGTGATGGGACCCAATCCAAAATTACTCCTACGCCTGCCTGATGAAATTGATCGATAAGGTACATGAGACCTTCAGGCTGACCAAAGCGGCTGGAGGCTGCAAAATAACCCGTGATCTGGTATCCCCAGCTGGGTGAATAGGGATATTCCATGATGGGCATCAACTCCACATGAGTAAAGCCTAATTCTTTGACATATGGAACGAGCGTGTCGGCTAGCTCCCGGTAGGAGAGTGGGTCTCCATCGCTCTTTCGTTTCCAACTTTCCAGGTGAACTTCATAGCAGGAGTAAGGCTTGATCTTGTCCTTGTCTTTTGATCTTTTCTTAAGCCAGGCCTGATCATTCCATTCATATTCGAAATCCCAAACCATAGAGGCAGTTTGAGGGGGATGCTCCCATCGCTTTGCGTAGGGGTCGCCTTTCATCATCAGCTGGCCGGACTTGGTTTTTACTGCATATTTGTAGAGAGCGCCCTTCTCGAGACCTGCCACAAATCCTTCCCAGATGCCTGAGCTATCCCATCTTGGAAAAAGCTGAAATCCTTCCGGCGCCCAATAGTTGAAATCTCCCGCCACTCCAACAGACTCTGCCCAAGGAGCCCATACGGCAAAGTACACTCCTTCTTCCCCTTCATATTCCATCAGGTGGCTTCCCAATTTTTCGTAGATGGAAAAATGAGTTCCTGCCTGAAAGGATTTAATATCCTCCTCAGTAAATCTGCTTGCCCCTTTAACTAATTTCTGGATCTCTTGCATTCTTAAAAATACACCCTAAGTAGCTTAATCCTAATTTGGAGGAAGATCTTTTATCCAATTCCTGATCAGGACCAGGACTTCCTGGTTAAAAGTTTCAATCTTTTCTCCATACTCCGAGGGAGCTCCGGTTCTAGATTTTTGGAAAAGGTGATTAAGGTCTGGTAGTTCCCGGACAGTCCATTCGGTTGTTGGTGCAGCGTCCAGGGCAGCGGTCAGCGCCGGAATGTTGACCTGCGGTGAAACCTGTGTATCCTTACCACCGATCAAAGCCAAAACCGGACAACTTATCCGTTCAATATACTTCCGGGGGTCCAAATTCAAAAAGGTTTTCATCCAGGGAGTGAAAAGTGGCTGGATCCGCGTTTGAAACAACAGGTCAAAATCTCCGGCTTCGGCCCTTTCCTCATCCGTCAACACGGTCTCATAATGGTGACGGAATTTTTCTTTGGCCTTTTGTTTTTGTTCATCCATATCTCCCTCAGCCCTTGCCAGGTCGATCACTTCAGCATTGAGGTTGCTGGCCTTCTTTAGTGTCTTTTTATCTATGCCCTCGGCCAGGCTGATATCCCGTATCTGCCTTTTTAATATCTCATGGCCAGTTACTCCCGGTCCTGCCAGCATGACTATGAACTTAACTTCGTTGTGCCTTGAAGCCGCTAGGGCACTGATGAGCCCGCCTTCACTATGTCCAATAATCCCGATCTGACTTTGATCGGTTTTTTCGTGCTTTGCGATCTCACGGAGGACGGCTATGGCATCCTCCTTAAAATCCAATGTCGTCGCTGATGCAAAGTCGCCAGTTGACTCACCAACACTCCTATCATCATATCGGAAGACTGCAATACCATTCCTGGAAAGGTAATCTGCGATCACCCAAAATGGCTTATGTCCTAATAAGGTCTCATCTCTGTCCTGAGGCCCGCTACCTGAAACCATGACTGCGGTCGGGAAAGGTCCTTCGCCTTCGGGGATGGTAAGGGTCCCAGCGATTGAATGAGTTTCGGGCTCGCCGACCTGGACTTTTATCTCCTCAATTTGATATGGATAAGGTGGTTTCGGATGTTGGGGGCGCTCTAATGTTGTTTCTCCAGTGAATCGCTCAAGATCCAGGGGAAAGCTCATTCCGTTTTGGGTCCAGGTACCCTTGATGATCCCGGATTTTTGAAGCGCGCCAGTGTAGTTTGCTGCAAGGGAGCCAAATTGGATGTCCAGGCTGTTTTCTGAAAACGAAGTTTTTTCGGCTACTATTCCCTTTGCTCTTTGCATGGGGACGTCCATTTTACAACTGAGACCTTCAGGTCCGGTTTCAAGAAAAACGATTACGCCTAGTTTTCCACCAGGAACCTGGATATCCCCCTTCCATTGACCCACGATATCAGACTGGGCGAGGAGGGGAAGACTGAAGATTGAACCGAAAAGGAGCATCAGGAAAGGTCTCATTAGGTAGCTTTTGGTGTAAGGTAAATACAAGCAAGGGAGTAGCCCGATTTTTTCGGCCAATTTTCTCCTTTTTCAATCGAATGGCCAGAAACTTTCTCCTTTTCTGACCAAGCCAGGGTACTCGGGAATTCTTTTTTTATCTTAGCCTCATGCAGCATTTTGTGGTATCAGCAAGGAAATACAGACCCCAGCGGTTTGATGAAGTAGTGGGGCAGGAGCATGTCGCCAAGACATTAAAAAATGCCTTAGCCAACAATACTTTGGCTCATTCATTTCTCTTTTGCGGACCAAGAGGAGTTGGGAAAACCACCTGTGCCAGGATCCTGGCAAAAACGCTTAACTGTGAGAATCTCGGTGAAGATTTTGAGCCTTGTAATACTTGTAACTCCTGTACCTCATTCAATGAAAATGCATCCTTCAACATCACTGAATTGGATGCTGCCTCCAACAACAGCGTGGAAAATATCCGGGCACTGACGGAGCAGGTTCGCTTTGCCCCTCAGCAAGGGGAGTACAAGGTCTTTATTATTGATGAGGTTCATATGCTTTCCTCTGCAGCATTTAATGCCTTTCTAAAAACATTGGAGGAGCCGCCATCCTATGCAAAATTTATTCTGGCAACAACCGAAAAGCATAAGATCCTGCCGACCATACTTTCTCGCTGTCAAATTTTTGATTTTAAGCGGATCCAGGTTTCAGATATTGTAAAGCACCTGAAAGGGATATGTGAAAAGGAAGGTGTTAAGGCAGATGAAGAGGCCCTACATATCATTGGACAAAAGGCGGACGGGGCATTAAGGGATGCATTATCTATTTATGATCGCCTGGTAAGTTTTGGAGGAAAAGAGATAAAATATGCGGATGTTTTAGAAAACTTAAATGTCCTTGACCATGAATATTTTTTCAAGGTAGCTGAAGCTCTAGCCATAGAAGATATTCCAGCAGTGTTAAATCTGTTTGATGAAATATTGAATAATGGTTTTGATGCGGACCTCTTTATTAATGGTTTAGCCGGACACTTTAGGGACCTATTGGTTTGCAAAAATGAAAGAAGCATTACTCTTCTGGATATTCCTGAGAGTTTGAAAAAACGATATGTGAGTCAGGCACAAAACCTGGATCAAAGCTTCTTGCTCACAAGCCTGGATATTTGCAATACTTGTGATGTGAACTATCGGATGGCTCGGAATAAACGGCTTCATGTTGAAATGGCACTAATCAAAATGGCTTACATTCAAAAGGCCAGGAAGGTGACCCCACTCCAAACCCCGGTATCCGAAAAAAAAACTCCTGAAAGAAAAGATAGTAAACCTGAGGTAGTAGAAAAGCTTAAGGAAATACCTTCTGAAGATTTTGCTCCTGTACCTGAAACCATAGAGGATTCCATTCCAGATGTTTCAGAGATCCTTCAAGCGGTAGAGGAGCCATCACCAGAGATCGTGAGTGCCGTAGCATCCC
>JABDJM010000217.1 GCA_013002475.1 Saprospiraceae bacterium
TCTTCGTTCCGAGCGCAAAGCTGTGGTCACTATCGAATCTCAGGACTATACCTTCGCCTCCCTCCTGCTGTACCACGGCATTCTGTCCATTTATGTTTCCGTTTTCGCGATCAGAGATCACAATACCTTCAACAACCGCAGCCGGAGCATTCAGCTCAGATCCTGTGAAAAGGTCCCGGACCGCGGAAATATCCATCGTTTGGACATTTTGACTGCAGGTGGCTTCTGTCATATCGACATCAGTTGTATCCCTGATGTACATTTGTTGGTCGCTTCCAAAAACTGAATAAACGGCCGTTATGGATCCGTTTCCAGTTGGAGTAATACTCCCGGTAAAATCGCAGTAGCCACTTGTCCTAAGGATGATCGTGCTTCCATTACAATCCTGCAGTATATGGTTGACACTTTGTGGAGGATTAGAAAGGCCATCGGCATAGGGGACATTTCTTGAACCAGGCGCAAACTCAACACCGTCAAGTTTCACCAACCGGCTGATATGGTCAAAACCTAGATCCGAAATGGAAACTTCCAGGGGATCAGGAACACCCTCCAGAGCTCCTCCGACTATGTATTCCGGGATCAACACTTCTTCCACTCCGTTGACATTTTGAAAACTTCCATCTACCTCAATGGATCCTCCTAACTGGATCACTCCGTTGTAATCCCCTATCCACATGTCTGTGGCCTTAACATACAGGCGTCTCCCGACTGGGTAAAGATTGAAAAGATCGTTTGCCCGTAGCAAAAGCTCTATGCCTGCTGTCCCGTCTTCAATAATCAACCTTTGATAAAAGTTGCCGGTTCGATCATCTGCCGTAATTATTCCGGAAAGGGTCATCTCTTCCTCTATCTGATAGAACTCTCCCAATATGTGGGAGGCCTTCAATTCGGCAATTGTGTGGGTGACTTCCAGCCCCGGATCAACAAAGGTGGTAGGTGGTGTATCAAATTCATCATCTCTACAGGCGGAGAAGAGAAGAACTAAAACAGCTATTACATACCAATTTTTCATGGTGATAGTTTTTAATACATTCGATAAGTAAGGTTGAGGAAAAATGTTCTTCCGAAACCATAATAATATCTCGGTGGAAAACGACCCACTTCTTTATCCTCATAGTCAAATCTCGACTGCTCGTATCCTCCTGATATCCAATCTTGTTTATCCAATAAGTTATTTACGCTAATACTTCCGATCAGAAATTTACCGCTTCCAATCTTTATACTTTTTCGCAGGGTGAAATCAATAAAGACTCCAGCATTCCCTTTTTCCTGATGAAGGATCTGCTCCCATAAATCTGAATCCTCCTCTACAAACCCACCATTGGCGTAAGCGATACCCTCCGTACTTCGTCGCAGACTGTTGAAGTCCAACCATAGATCATCCAGGTAGCTGACATCAAAAAACATACTCCAGAACTTTGGTCCCCAGTAGGCTAATCCCACTTTGTATGCAGTTTGGGGAGTGCCATCGATATAAAAGTTCTTCGTGTAACTGGTTAGATCAGTAACCACATACTCGGCTACATTATCAATGGAGATATTGAGATTTGCTCTGTCTGTATAGAAATACTGACCACGGGATACTGCTCCATTAATGCTTAATGCGGAAGTCAATTTGTATTCCGCCGCTGCCTCAATGCCGACATGCCGGCTATCCAGATTAGAGGTAATATAATTTCCAAAAAACAGTCCTTGTGCTGTTTGAAGGCCATCATCAATGAAGACGCCTCTGGTCTCAATTTGATCATTTATTTCATTGATATAACCGGTGGCCCGGACCTTAAGCCTGGGGCTACGCCAATTATAGGTCAATTCGGTTCCCCAAAAGGTTTCATGAGTCAGGTCAGGGATGACCTCGTTCCGAACCCTTGGCGCTACAAAAGAGTTACGTGCAAATGGAGCTCTGGTACCAGTCATTCCATTTAGGAACAGGTAATTCCGTCCATTGATCTTAAATGTTACTCCCCCTTTTAACCCATAATTGAAAAAATTCAGCCTTTCAGATTCTCCAAGTGAGTTGTCCGGAAATTTTCCATTCTTCCAATTTCCTGTTCTCCAAAATTCATTTCTCGAGCCTCTAAGCGATATAAAATAGTCCACTAAGGATGTTTCACCTTTTAACTGAAGCCAGGCAGAAGCCTCCCTAATATCGGTGTCGTAGCTGTAGCCTATGGTATCACCTTCACTGGCTACATGGTTTGGTTGTAGTAAATTATTGATCACACTGTTTGGTGGCAATGTCAGGTCGCCCACAGAAAATTTGTCTACATCCAGATAAAAATCTCCTCCTAGAAGATCATCAACTAGCTTGAAGTTTTCTTTGGTTTGCGAACGAAACGAAACCCCTCCTTGTAAAGAATTGTTGTCTCCAAGGGGATTGAAAAAAGTACTTCTGAAATCCAGTGATTCGGTATCGTATCGTCTGTCCTCAACGACATATTGGGATTGAAGTCCCGAAATACTTTCGCCATCCCCATTAGCATTTTGCACCGTTTGGAAATTATTTGCATTCGCTAAATAAAAAGATTCCCAGTCAAGCTGCCTTAAGGATTCGTTGTTTCTTAACTCTGCTGCAACCCTATTGGCTACCTCTGGATCTTCGATATAACTGGGAAGTCGTCTGTAATAATCGGGAATGGGATTTCTGCCCTGGAACCAATCGAGGGCTGTGCCCCCGTTTGTTCCATTTTGATAACCAACAGAGGTTGTAAGTTTAAAGCCACCATCAGTAGATAAATCATGGGCAAGTGTTACAAATGGAACATGTCCATGAGCAACCCTAGCATTTCTTTTTTCTCCTTCCTGATAGCCCCAAAAAGAGTTGTAATAGTTGCTACCAGCCAGGTCATACATTTCCTGAACTGTAGCGGAATTTCTTCCTCTTTTATTTGGTGCACCCATTACGGTCAAATGAAGTGCCTGCTTTTCGTTTAGCTTTCGGCTAATGGCGCCATAATATCCATAGGAATCGTAGAAAGTACCCGGGATGTATCCTTCCTGTGACAACCGTCTACTTAGAGTACCGGCAAATGCCCAGCCTCCTTTTGTCCATCCACTTCCGTAGGACAGCATCGCTCTTTGGGTATAATTCAGATTTGCCAACGAAAGGGTTGCTTGTAATTGACTCCTTTGTGAGGAAGCTCTGATATCTAATTCGCTTCCTCCAACCAGTCCGCCAAAACCGAAATCCAATGGAACGATCCCCTGGATCTGAACCCCATTTCGTGTGGCATCATTCAGCCCAGACCAAAGCCAAAAACTTGGTCTTCCGAATTCCATGTCATTTACAGAAATACCGTTAACAAACACTTGCTGGTTTCGGTTATCTAAGCCCCTTGCCCGATATCTTCGGGTTCCCCAGGTAAATCTGGATGATTGCAAAAAGACATCTCTGGTCGCCATTAGTAGCCCAGAAACATTGTTTGCTTCATCCTGGCCAAAATCATCTGATTCAAGCGTGACAACAGGGATCTGCCCAAGGTTTGCCGGATCTTCAGTAAGAGTTTCGCCGGAGATTTCTATGAGACCGAGATCTTTGGTTTCGTCGGCCACAACTTCAAGAATTTTTCGAAATTGCTCAGCTCCCTCAATCTCAATGGTGAGGGTTTGAGTTCCTGCCGGAACTTCCTGGAACATAAAATTTCCCCGAGGATCTGAGACGGTAGAAAGGTTGGCTTCCAGAAGTATCACCTCTGCCTCGACAAGGGCGACTCCGGATGCAGTTTCTGTTATCTGTCCAATGACAGTTCCTGTTTGGGCAATTCCATGAAGACCAGTCAATAAGGCAATGATTGCCAAAAGGAATCTTCTATCCATAATGGTGAATTACGCGACGAATTTAACCAGAATACTCCGCTTCAACCCACCTGGAAGGAGGTTTATTAATTTTTTAAAGGAGCCGTCCTTACATTAAAGGTCCTAATTCAAAAAGCCCTTTTATCTTTGGTGTCCTATGGATTTTTATATTCGAACTCCTTGGTTATCACTGATCCTGTTCCTATTGATCATCTCCTGCGGAACTCCAGCCTTGACCCAGGAGACAAAGCAGCAGTATAAGATCGGTTGTCTTGCCTTCTGGAATTTTGAGAATCTCTTTGATCTGGAGGATGACCCTACCATCAATGACGATGACTTTACACCGGAAGGGTCACTAAGGTGGACAGCTGAAAAGTATGCTGAAAAAATGGGCCATTTGGCGGATGTGATCTCGGAGATCGGGACAGAACTGAATCCGGATGGAGCCGCATTGCTTGGTGTTTCGGAAATTGAAAACCGAAAGGTCCTGGAGGACCTGGTCAAGGAAAAAAAGATCCTGGCCCGGGACTATAAGATCGTTCATTTTGATTCTCCGGACAGGAGGGGTATCGATGTCGGTCTTTTGTATCAGGAAAAGTATTTTAAGCCTCATAGGTCGACTATCATTCCCTTTGATCTGATCAAGGAAAATGGTGATACAGTTTTCACCCGTGATATTCTAATGGTACAGGGGATGTTTGATGGAGAAGATCTGACGGTGCTGGTGAATCACTGGCCGAGTAGACGGGGTGGAGAAGCAGCAAGCCGATACCTCAGAGAACATTCCGCATCGCATTGCAAAAGGATCATTGATTCCCTAGAGCAACAAAATCCGGCAGCCAAAATTGTCATCATGGGCGATCTTAACGATGACCCGGTCAGCTCCTCCCTCAAAAACATTCTGAAAGCCAGGGGAAAATCACATAAAGTAAAAGAAGGTGAAACCTTCAATCCCATGTTCTCTTATTTTAAGAAGGGTATTGGGACAACAGCCTGGCGGGACGCCTGGAGTCTGTTTGACCAGATTGTCCTGAGCCGTGGATTCATTTCCAAGGACAACAAGGGATACCAGTTTTACCAGGCCAGAATTCATAACCCAAGATATTTGGTTCAAAAAACAGGAAGGTACCAAGGCTATCCATTCAGGACCTTCGCAGGAGGATCCTATGTTGGTGGCTATTCAGATCATTATGCAGTGTACGCATATCTGGTTAAGCCAATTTAATGCAAAAAGAACCAATCCAAATCAACCCCCAGTTTCAAGAAACACTTGACCTACTGGAACAAACCCGCGACAATTATTTTGTAACAGGCCGGGCAGGAACTGGTAAGTCCACGCT
>JABDJM010000223.1 GCA_013002475.1 Saprospiraceae bacterium
AGACTGCAAGATTTAACTACCTCCATAAGGGACTCAAAGGTGTTCTCATTATTCACAGCAACTTCCTGAAGGACTTTTAACACCTGTTCCGAGCCTTCCTGATTGGCCTTCTTCAACAGTTCTAAGGTCCCGATCTGATCTTTCTTTTCATCCTCGGTAGCCCGGATCACCTCGCGAGGTAAGACCGTTGGTGAACCGTCCTTGCTTAAGAATGTGTTTACTCCGATAATCGGAAACTCTCCGGTATGCTTAAGAGTTTCGTAATGCAAACTCTCATCCTGGATCCTTGATCGCTGATACATACTTTCCATGGCTCCTAGCACCCCGCCTCTTTCTGTCAATCGGTCAAACTCGGAAAGGACTGCCTCCTCGACCAGATCAGTCAGCTCATCAATGATAAATGCACCTTGTAAAGGATTTTCATTTTTAGCCAAACCTAGTTCATGATTTATGATCATCTGAATAGCCACAGCCCGTCTCACTGATTCTTCAGTTGGGGTTGTTATTGCCTCATCATAAGCATTAGTGTGCAAAGAGTTGCAGTTATCATAGATGGCATACAAGGCCTGTAAGGTGGTTCTAATATCGTTGAAGGAGATCTCCTGAGCGTGCAGGGAACGACCCGAAGTCTGGATATGATATTTTAATTTCTGCGAGCGATCATTCGCATCGTATTTTTCTCGCATAGCCTTGGCCCAGATCCGCCGGGCCACCCTTCCGATCACCGCATATTCCGGATCTACCCCATTGGAAAAGAAGAAGGAAAGGTTTGGAGCAAAATCATCGATCGCCATTCCTCTGCTTAAATAGTACTCTACAAAGGTGAAACCATTGGCCAGTGTAAAGGCTAGTTGGGTGATCGGGTTTGCCCCGGCTTCAGCAATATGGTATCCTGAAATGGACACGCTGTAAAAGTTCCTGACTTTTTGGTCAATGAAATATTGCTGAACATCCCCCATCAGGCGTAGAGAAAATTCTGTAGAAAAAATGCAGGTGTTTTGAGCCTGGTCTTCTTTCAAAATGTCTGCCTGAACTGTTCCGCGGACCGCATTCAAAGCTTTCGCCTTCTGCTCTGCATAAATATCTTCCGGCAATATCTCATCCCCGGTCATTCCAAGTAGCAGAAGGCCGAGGCCATTATTTCCGGAAGGTAATTCTCCCCGATATACAGGTCGGGATAAACCTTTATCCTCATATTTTTCTTTAAGTCTGGCTTCGACATTTGCTTCCAATCCATGCTCCCGGATGTACTTTTCACATTGCTGGTCAATGGCTGCATTCATAAAGAAGGCACACAGCGTAGCAGCCGGACCATTGATCGTCATGGAGACTGAGGTGCTGGGATCACACAGATCAAATCCCGAGTACAATTTCTTGGCATCATCCAGACAACAAATGCTAACTCCTGAATTACCGATCTTCCCATAGATGTCGGGGCGGTGATCAGGATCTTCTCCATACAGAGTTACCGAATCAAAGGCAGTGGAAAGGCGATTGGCCGGCATGTCGGCTGCCAGATAATGGAACCTTCTGTTGGTCCTCTCGGGACCACCTTCTCCTGCAAACATCCGAGTTGGGTCTTCTCCTTTCCTTTTGAAGTGAAACACTCCGGCCGTAAAAGGAAATTCTCCGGGAACATTCTCCTGCAGATTCCATCTGAGTATCTCGCCCCAATCTTTGTACCGGGGAAGTGCTACCCTTGGGATCTTCGAATAAGAAAGTGATGTGGTATGAGTTGGTACACGAATTTCTTTTCCACGCACCTGATAGACATACTCATCATTCCGGTATGCTGATCTTTTTTGTTCCCATTGATCCAGTATCCTTAGGCACCGTCCATCCAGGTCTAATTTTCTTTCTTCAAATGCTTTCTCTAGTTCTTCCACCAAGGGACTCTTCTGATCCTTGAGGTGTTGAATACTTGTATGCAAGCCGAATAACTCCCGTGCAATAATTACTTGTTGATCAACCCACTTATCATAATGCCGATTGTTCTCAGAAATCTCGGACAGGTATCGAGTCCTTTTTGGAGGTATAATGAAAATCTTTTCCGAAAGCTTATCTTCCGTTTGAAAAGAAGACTTGAGATCAGCATTTGTTTTTTCGACGATCTTATCGATCAGTTCCCGGTACAAGGTGTTCGTTCCCGG
Organism: Saprospiraceae bacterium; assembly: GCA_013002475.1. Taxonomy (GTDB): domain Bacteria; phylum Bacteroidota; class Bacteroidia; order Chitinophagales; family Saprospiraceae; genus JABDJM01. The sequence goes on from JABDJM010000223.1 coordinate 2,151, forward strand.
ATCATTGAACTGAGATGCGATGGTTCCAAAAACCGGCATGGATTCGGGATCCTGATCCCACAGCTGATGATTTCTCTGGTATTGTTTTTTTACATCCCGCAAGGCATCCTGCGCCCCTCGCTTGTCAAATTTGTTGATCGCAATTATATCTGCGAAATCCAGCATGTCAATTTTTTCCAACTGGGTTGCAGCTCCATATTCAGGAGTCATTACATACAGGGAGCAATCCGAATGATCGACGATCTCCGTATCACTTTGGCCAATACCTGATGTCTCCAGAATGATCAGATCAAAGCCTGATGCCTTCAGAATATCAACCGCTGCCTGAACATATTTTGAAAGGGCCAGGTTGCTTTGTCGTGTTGCCAGAGAGCGCATATATACTCTGTCGCTGGCTACCGCCGGTCCAATGGCGTTCATCCTGATCCGATCGCCCAGGAGGGCTCCTCCTGTTTTTCTTTTTGAAGGATCCACAGAAACTATCGCTACAGTCTTATCATCAAAGTCCAAAAGAAAACGACGCACCAACTCATCAACCAGGGATGATTTCCCAGCACCACCCGTTCCAGTAATTCCCAAGACAGGAATTGTTTTTTGCTCAACCTCCTTTCGAAGTCTGGCCAACCATTCTTCATTCTCCTGAGGGAAATTCTCTGCCGCGGTTATAAGCCGGGCTATCGCGCCCGGGTTCTTATCTGTAAATTTTGAGAGCTCTCCGTTCAGCTGCTGGCCAAGAGGAAAATCACATTGCTCCAGGACATCATTGATCATACCCTGAAGTCCTAACTTTCGCCCGTCATCAGGAGAGTAAATCCTCGAAATCCCATATTGGTGGAGATCCTTTATTTCTGAGGGCAGAATGGTACCTCCTCCTCCACCAAATATCTTGATGTGGCCGGCCCCATTCTCCTTCAACAGATCATACATGTATTTGAAAAACTCGTTGTGGCCTCCCTGGTAGGACGTAATGGCAATACCCTGTACATCCTCCTGGATGGCAGTATTGACAATTTCCTGAACAGAACGATTATGCCCTAAATGAATGATCTCGGCACCCGTACTCTGCATAATACGCCGCATGATATTTATGGCAGCATCATGACCATCAAATAGGGAAGCCGCAGTAACTATGCGGATCTTGTTTTTAGGGATGTATGGAGCGATCTTTTCCATTCTTATGTTTGGTTAGGCTCGACGCCGCAAAGATAACAGGATTGACTTTCCCAAGGAACCATTACCATTCCAGCTCTAAAAACTCATTCAATATCATGGCTGTGGCACCCCAGAGGACCTTACCCTGCATATTAAAATATGGAACATTCCTTAGGCGGAGATTATCAGAGATCCGGATGTTGGTGTGTTCTATTTGTTTGGGATTGGTAAAAAAATTGATCGGCGTTTCTATGATCCCGGCCACCTCCTTCTCCTGAAGGGTCCAGGAAGGTTTATGATCGACCATTCCCACAAAGGGGTGGACCATAAAATTTGATACTGAAATAAATAGAGGGCTCAATTCTCCAAGCAAATTTACTTTTTCAGATGCGAGGCCAACCTCTTCCTGTGCTTCCCGAAGTGCAGTATGTCTCAGAGAGTCATCTCCTGGATCTTTCATCCCACCGGGGAAGGCAATTTGCCCGCTATGTTTGTCCTTGGGATTATGCGAAACCCGCTGGATGAAAAGCGTGCTCCATTCATCTTGTTCCGGGAAAAGAAGTAGCAATACAGAAGCGTCACGTGTATGTGGATTGGGCTCAGGATAATTGACACGCGCTCCATGAGCCATTCGAAATTGAGCCTCCGGCCCGGGGAGGGGCTTCAATAGGGCTTTTTCTACTTTTCGAATAAATTCCATAAAAACAAAACCCCGAACCTTGGTCCGGGGTTTTGAGTAATCTTTTATTTCTTATTAGAAACCTTCAAGTATTTTTCAAGGGCCATCGTCATACTCGGGACATCCGGGGCGGGCGCCATGATATTAATATCCAGCCCATGCTCCAATACTGATTTCTTGGTTGAGTTTCCGTACACAGCAATCCTCGTCGCTTTCTGTTTGAAATCAGGGAAATTCTCGTAAAGACTATTTATTCCAAGAGGGCTAAAGAACACAAGAACATCATAAGTTACATCACTCAGATCGGAAAGGTCAGAACATACCGTCCGATACATAAGGGCATCCTTCCAATCAAATTCGTGCTCGTTTAGATAATCTGTGGTTCTCTTTGCTCCAAGATTCGACACAGGCATCAGGAATTTTTCCTTGGCCTTATGCTTATTCATTTGATTCTTTAGATCCGCTATAGTTCGCTTTCCAGCAAAAACCTTTCTTTTCCTGTAGACGATAAACTTTTGGAGGTAATTCGCAATGGCTTCAGAAAGACAGAAATACTTCGTGTCCTGAGACATTTTTACGCGCATTTCATCACAGATCCTGAAGAAATGATCGATGGAATTCTTACTCGTAAAAATGATCGCGCTATACTCGTCTGGAC
>JABDJM010000224.1 GCA_013002475.1 Saprospiraceae bacterium
GTCTTAAGCTCTTGATGCTCCTCTTTCACGGAGGAAGCCACATCAACTTCAAGAGGTGGGGATTCCCGATTAAAGATTGAGGTCCAGTAGCCTTTGCCTGCAAAGTTCCGGGCAAGGTTTGCACCAATGGGGCCAAGGCCAACTATGCCAATCTCGGAGGGGACGGTTGAAATTATTTGCTCCGCCACCTTTGCTGGAGTGCCCGAATTATTAACTAAAATTCCCAGTTCGTTATCGAGGTCCTCTAAACTTGAAAATTGGGAGTCCAGCAATTTACCAGGCATAAAATGTCCTGCCCTGCTTTTTATTCGCTCTTGTATCTGTTCGGCCTCAGCAACAAGCTGTACAAAAAACAAATCCTCGCCAGACTTCTCAGAGAGAAAAGTTCGGTAACTTTTTTTTAGCGCTGAACATGCCACCACACAAGCAGGACTCCGCTTGATTTCTTGGGCTAAGGCTAGGAGCCAGGGCCATCGATCCTCATCCTCTAATGGAGTCCCGGCAGTCATTTTTCGAATGTTTTCTGGAGGGTGGTAATCATCACCCTCAATAAACATTGCCCTTGTTCCTGATGCTAGTAATTTTCCGATGGTTGTTTTTCCAACACCGGAAACTCCCATCAAAATGATCCGTCGTCCCATATCAACTCTAAGGCTTAATCAAATCCTCATCCTTGACCTTTCTTCTGATAAAGTCAATTTGTTGTTCCCTGATCAACTGGTTAAGTGCCGGCAACTCTTCGTCCATGGCCTGGGTAAAAGTTTTTAACCAGTCGTCAATTTCAGCTCCCAATTCATCCCGCAACTCCTTTGCCTGTTCGGTCGGAGGATAATCTCCCAAACCGGTTAGCGAATTCAAATGAGCCAATTTATTGGTAAGCCTAATTGGAAAATTAAGCGGATCCTGGTTCGACCTATTCTTTGTTTGGTAAAGTGCTTCCTCAACTTTAGTGATGACTGAATCCATTTGTGCTACCACATCCTTGACATCCTGGTAGGTGGAGTCTTTGGGAAGCCTGGCTTTGAATCCTTTCATTTGTTTTCGAACATCTTTTATATCCTGGATGGCAGAGTGGGCCTCCGTAATCTTTTCTTTTACAGAATTCATAAAGGCAAATTGTTCCTGGAAGTCCTTATCGGAAGAAGGACTCCTTGGGTCTTTCAAAATTGTGAAAGACTGAGTTTGGCAATCATCTCCTTCGCACAATTCGACCTGATATTCCCCAGGAAGCGCTAATGGTCCGCTTGTGCTTCCCCACCAAAGAACCATGCCTTCAAATTTTTCTGCGTCAGGATATCTCATGTTCCAGACAAAACGGTTGCTGCCTTCCTCAACTTTTAACTTGTTTGCCTTTTCTTCTGCCTTGGTTCCGAACTTTCGAATAGACTCACCCTTGGCAGTAAGAAATTGGAGCGTGATCTCTTCTTCGGCTTCCTTGTCCACCTTGTCCAGATAAAAGTAAGCCATAACACCACCAGGGTGATTTTCACCTGATGTTTTTGAAGCCCTTCCCGCTCCTCCCCGCATTCGGTAGGAGTCTTTAGGCTGAAAAAGATGCATCTCCTGATTGATCTTTCCCTGGGCTGCTTCGCGGATTGGGTTAAGATCATCGATCAGCCAAACGGATCTCCCCTGGGTCGCTGCGATAAGGTTATTCTGTTTCACAGCAAGATCAGTGATGGGTACAATAGGAAGATTCATTTGCAAGGCTTCCCAGCTGCGGCCGTCGTTGGCACTATAATACATGCCGGTTTCCGTACCCGCATATAGCAAGCCTTCCATCTCCTGGTCGCAGCGAATGGCCCTGGTAAAATGTTCATCAGGGATCCCGGAGTTTATTTGCGTCCAGGTCTTTCCGTAATCTTTGGTCTTATACAGGTAAGGTTTAAAATCTCCCAATTTGTACCTGGTACCTGCGACATAACATCCCCCGTCATTAAATGGGTCTGGTTCGATACAATTTACCATCATCCATTCTGGCCAACCTGGCGTAACATCCTCCCAGGAACCGCCTCCATCCTGACTTATATGAACCAGGCCATCATCAGAACCGACCCAAAGCAAATCTTTCACCCTTGGTGATTCAGCCGCCGCAAAAATGGTGCAGTAGTATTCAACAGAAGTGTTGTCTTTTGTGATCGGTCCTCCGCTGGGTCCAAGTTTGGTCGAATCGTTTCGGGTGAGATCGGGACTAATCGTTTTCCAACTTTGCCCCTCATTGGTAGTTACATGCAAATGATTGGAAGCTGTGTATAATTTGTCCGGATCATGAGGGGAAAAGAAAATGGGGAAGTTCCACTGGAACCTGTATTTCATCCCTTCGGCCCCGTGGCCCATGGGGTTGTCCGGCCATACATTAATAGCCCGAAAGAGTTGATTCCGGTGATCGACTCTGGTCAGGAATCCATCGTAGCTCCCACCATAAACGATCTCTGGATCTTCCGGATCCACAGCCAGATGCGCCGATTCACCTCCTGCGGTGGGCTCCCAGTCTCTTTCTCCGATAGATCTTCCGGAAGTTCGATGTGGAATTCGGAGGGTGCTGTTGTCCTGCTGTGCAACATAAATGCGATAAGGAAAATGATTATCCGTAGTCACCCGGTAAAATTGGGCAGTGGGTTGATTCATATAGGTACTCCAATTTTCGCCACCGTCGAAACTCACCTGCGCTCCACCATCATCGGCAATGATCATCCGCCTTGAATCCTCCGGTGCGATCCAAAGATCATGGTGGTCGGAGTGTTGAGACCGGTATCGGTCAAAACTCTTGCCACCATCTTTACTTCGGAAGTAGGACACATTCATAACGTAAACCACATCCTCCGATTTGGTATCGGCATAGATC